>CAZDNU010000253.1:0-4600 GCA_964506865.1 uncultured Fusobacteriales bacterium
TCCTTAACTTTTGAGTACTCACCATTAAATAATTCTAAAAAACTTGCTTGAGTACCTGTAGTTCCTTTTACACCACGAAATCTTAATCCCTCTAATACAAATTCCAATTCTTCAAAATCTAACACAATGCTTTGAAGCCATAAAGATGCTCTTTTTCCTATTGTCGTCAATTGTGCTGGTTGAAAATGGGTAAATCCTAAAGTCGGTTGATCTTTATTTTCTATTGCAAAATCTCGCAATCCTTTGATTACATTCAATAATTTTTTCTTTACTATTTTCAAACCTTCTTTTAATTGGATTATATCAGTATTATCTCCTACATAGGCACTAGTTGCTCCCAAGTGTATTATAGGTTTCGCTTGTTTCGCTTGCTCTCCAAAAGCAAATACATGTGCCATTACATCATGTCTTACTTCTTTTTCTCTTTTTCTGGCTACATCATAGTTTATGTCCTCTTGATATTTTTTCATCTCATCTATCTGTTCTTGAGATATCTCTAGTCCCAAATCCTTTTCTGCTTCTGCCAATGCTATCCACATCTTTCTCCAGGTAGAAAATTTAAAATCAGGTGAAAAAATATAAAGCATATCTTTTGAAGCATACCTTTCTACTAGAGGATTTAAATATACGTTGGTTTCCAATTTCATCATTCCCTTCTATATTGGCATTCTAATATTTTTTTAATTTCACAATAAATTTAGTTCCTTTATCCATTTTAGTTTCTAAATTAATAGTTCCATTATTTTTCTCTATAATATTTTTAACTATTGATAGGCCAAGCCCTGTCCCCTGACCATCCAACTTGCTTGTGAAAAATGGTTCAAATATGTTGTCTCTAATATCTTCAGGTATTCCCAGTCCATTGTCTATTACTTCCACTACAATTTCCTCAGCTTCAGCATAAGCTTTTAATTCTATTTTTTTCTCTAAATTATTTATATCTTCAAGCAAGCTATCTCTTGCATTCAAAAGCAAGTTTAAAAATACCTGTATCATCTCTCCTGATTTCCCATTTATATATAATCCTTGATTGGAATTTATATTTATTTGGATATTATCTTTTTCTACTTCTTTTTTCAAAAGTGTATTTAATGATTTAGTTATTACATAAAAATCTATCTTATAATTATTTTCAGGATCTTTTCGCATAAAATTCAAAATATTTCCTACTATATTTTTAGCTCGCTTAGTTGCTTTTTCTGTCTCTAGTATTATTTCAAAGCTTTCTTTTAATTCTTCGCTTTTATCTTTAAAGCTTTCAAAATCCATTTTTATCATCTGTATATTTGTTAGTATGGCTCCCAATGGATTTTTTATCTCATGAGTTATAGAACCAAGAAGTTCTCCTAGTACTGACATTTTTTCTTTTTTGATAAAAACTTCTTCTTTTTCTAATAACTTTTCGCTTAACTCTTTATTTTTTTCCTCTATCGCTTCATTTTTTTCTATTAATTTCTTATTATCGTTTATTAGCTTTAACAAAACTACAACAAGTATTAATACTGTTAAAAAAAACATCGCTACTATACTTATATGAAAATCCATTTTTCCCCCTAAATGAATTACTATCTATTATCTAATGGCAATTGTATTCTAAACTCTGTTCCCACGCCTTTTTCTGATTTTACATCTATTGTTCCATCACTTTTTTCTACTATCTGTTTTACTATTGCAAGTCCCAAGCCAGTGCCTTGTTTTTTATCAAAAGTTTCAAATGGATCAAATATTTTTTTCAAATTTTCCTTTTTTATTCCACAGCCATTATCTTTTATTATTATAGTTAAGTAGTCTTTTTTTTCATTTTTAAAATAAAGTTCAATCTTTTTTTTCTCTTTATCTAAAGCATCTTTTGAATTCGATAGCAAATTATAGATCATTTGCTTTATTCTACGTTTGTCCGTACATATTTCAATCTCACCAAATGTAGGATCAAGTTTTGCTACAAACTCTACTCCTTCAGCTTCTAGTACTATACTATTATCTGATTTAACTTCTTCAAACAGATCTCTTATCTTTTCACAAGAAAAAGACAAGCCCATATCACCTTTAGAAAATTCTAATATCTCTTTTAATTTTTCCATAATAATATTTGTCTGTTGAATTATAATATCAACAAAATAATTTAGCTTTTCTTGTTCAAGATCGGATTTTTTTATAAGCTTCGCAAATCCTCCCACAGTTGTAAGAGCATTCTTCACGTCATGAACTATTGTATTTGTCATATTGCCTATAGCTGCCAACTTTTGATTTCTTATATTTTCCTTTTCCAAACGTTTATTCTTTTTTTCCAAATTAATAATATTAGCATTTCTTCTTATACAGTGCATAAATTCTTCCAATTCAAATGGTTTATAGATATAATCACTGACACCTAATCTTATTGCTTCTATTGGAGTATTTTCACTTGCATAACCTGTCATTACTATTATTTTTAAGTTATTGTTTATCTCTTTTATAGCTTTTATTGTTTCTATTCCACTCATGCCCGGCATACGTATATCCGTTACAATTATGTCCAAATCATTTGTTTTACTTATTTCTATTGCCTTATATCCATCTTCAGCTTCAAAAACTTCTAGTCCTTCTCGCCTTAAAAGCTTAGACACTGATTTTCTTATTAGTATTTCATCATCAACAACTAATACTTTTAAGTCCTCCAAACTTTTCCCTCCTCAAATAAATATTTTTTTGATTTAGAATAAGCTATACTTTTCCAAATCGTATGAGATAGAGTGAATTCTACATATCTATTTCCCTAAATCCTTTTATACTCTTTTCTTCAAAAGAAATTAATATGAATAACCGTTTATTTTATTTTTTTAATCTATCTGTTCGATAGACTTTGTAATCCATACTTGGAAAAATATTATCTCTATATTCTATTTCTCTTAACCAACCTTCATCTATATTATTGTGTTTTATCTCTTCGTAAAGTCTATATAATCTATTTAGATGATCTCTTATTTTTTTCTCAGCATAACCTACCATCGTCCCTGTAAACATAATAAATGGCCAACATGATGTTTGAGCCATCATTAACTCTCTAGCACTTTGGTTCAAGGCTCGCAACAACACACCATCTGCATTTTCATGCATATTTGCTATTTCTATCATTCGTTTTGCTCCTTGGTGTAAATGTCTATATATGTGATGGTTTGAAGTATCCATCCAAACATCGTAATATCCATTGGCTCCCCAGCTTGACTCTGCAGGGGTTACTACTTGATTTTTAGGATATTCTCTTAAGTATCCATATGGTGTTATTGGTGCAACTGAATCGTGTTCATTCATTGCTCTAAATATCCATTCCAAAAATATAGGTCCCTCATACCACCAGTGGCCATAAAGTTCTGCGTCGTAAGGTGACACTATAATTGGGTTTCTCTCGCCAGTTAATTCTTTTAAATAGTCCACTTGTTTTGTTCTATTATATATGAAGTTATAAGCATGTTCCTTGGCTCTATTATATGCTTGTTCTGGGTCATATATTTTTTTTATCTTTGTATTTTTATCTGTAATTGCATAATATTTTATTCCCATATTTCTTCTCATACCATCTTCATGCAAATATGGCTGAACATAATCATAATCTAGATCAAATGCTGCATCTTTATGAAATTCTCTATATACTCCATCTCCAGGATACCCAATTTCTGCACTCCATACTTGTTCCGATGATTCTATGTCTCGCCCAAATGCTGCTACGCCAGTCTTTGTATATACAGGTGAGTATATCCCATATACTGGTCTTGGATCTCCAAATAATATTCCATGAGAATCTACAAAAAAGTACCTTATTCCGTGATTTGATAAATGTTTTTCTTGACCAGGATAGTATGCACATTCTGCAAGCCACATACCTGTTGGATCTTTATCAAAAAAACGTATATAATCTATTTTTGCCATCTCTACTTGTGCATTTACTGCTTCTTCATAATCCTTCATCAATGGAAGAAATCCATGAGTCGCCGTTACCGGTATTATTTCTAGATTACCCATATCTTGAAACTTTTTAAATCCTTCTATTATATAACCATTATATTTTTCTTCAAAATAATATTTTGCTTTTTTAAAAAAGCTTTCATTATGCAATGCAACCTTTAAAAATTCTGGTTCAAATTGCAGTCTTTGTACTTCTTTTTCTGTAAATTCTATCATTTTGTTTAAATGTCTAAGATATCTCTCTCTCAATAACCCATCTGCCAGCATATTTAATAATGTGCTTGACATTGTAAGAGTTATCTTCCACGGTATATTATCATTTGTTAATTTTTCAAAAATATCTAATAATGGTATATATGTTTCCGTTATTGCCTCATACAACCAGTCTTCTTCTAAAAAATCATTGTATTCAGGATGTCTTACATACGGTAGATGTGCATGTAAAACCATTGCCAAATAGCCTTTAGCCATTGTTTGCCTCCTTTTATATTTTATAATAAAACTCTTATGGCTTCTATTATATCATATCTTAATTTATTATTCAATAGTTGTTATTCATAGGTTAGTGTCAAGTTTTTGTAGGAAAAATATTTTGACTCCAATAATTACTAGATTTTTGATAACCCTTTTATGGCACAATAAATTCCGTTTATTTTTC
>CAZDNU010000254.1:0-2914 GCA_964506865.1 uncultured Fusobacteriales bacterium
GCTTGGCATAGATAAAAGGCGCAAATTTTCCAAAACGACAACAACGCAACATAAAATCTAGCTAAGTTTAAAATTTTTATTTAAAATTGGAAGGAGGTGCACTTGGAGTGGCATACGTAATAGATAAAGAAGCTTGTATAGGATGTGGAAGCTGTGAAGGAGCTTGTCCTGTAAATTGTATATCGGCTACAGATGATGGAAAATATACAATTGATGGTGATGCATGTGTTTCATGTGGTGCTTGTGCAGGGGTTTGTCCTGTAGACGCAATAGCTGAATAATTAAAAATATAAAGAGGCTGACTTAAAATAGTTTTTTAAATTAACAATAAAACCTACATTTTTTACATATGTTTTTTTTTGTATAATTTTAGATACTTTTTGGGGTCAGTCTCTTTTTATATTTTTTGTATAAATTTAAAAGGAAATTGCTAGAAAGATCGGTAAAGTATATTATGATATATACAACTTATAGGAGGCGGTAAAATTGAAAATAGGGACAAAGATTGGAATTGTTATTTCAAGTATTTTGGTAGCACTTAGTTTTATTAATATGTTAACGTTTACAATAATGAGCAGAAGTCAAGGAAATGAAGAGATAGAAGCCTATGAGCAAACGATGTTAGAGAATTCTAAAAAGAAATTAAAAGATTTGACAGATAGTTTGTCATCTGTGTTGAATATGAAATCAAAGGATGATATATTTGATATAATTGATGCAAGTAAATACGATGATGGAAATGGATATTTTTGGATTAATAATTTAGATACGCCGTATCCTAAAATGTTATTTCACCCGATTAGCAAGTCGCTAAATGGAAAAGTAATGAATGATAAAAAGTATAATAATATAGCAAAAGGTGATGAAAGCAACTTGTTTAAAGCTATAGTAAAGCAGGCAAACAATAAAGGTGGAGGTTTTATAGAATATTTGTGGCCACGACCAGGAGATAATGAACCGGTGGAAAAGTTGAGTTATGTGGAAAAGATAAATGATAATATGGTAATAGGTACAGGATTTTATATTGATGATATCTATGAAAAAGTGGAAATGAAAAAATTAGACTTAGCAAAAAGGTTGAGAAAAACTATGTATATAAATTTATTGATTACTCTTGTAATGATAGGGATTGGAATACTAAGCGCTTATTATATAAACAAAGTAATGATAAAAGATCCCATAAATAATCTAATTGAAAACTTTAGGAGAGGGGCTTCAGGAGATTTGTCTTCTAGAGTAGAGATAAAAAGGGATGATGAGCTAGGTATCTTAGGCAAAGAATATAATAAATTTGTAGAAAAGTTATACTATATTATAGAAAATGTCAAAGATATGGTATGGAATGTTGAATCTGAAAACAAGGAACTATTGAATACAATGCAAAATATAATAGATGGTAGCAAAAGCACGGCAAAAGAAGACAAGCATTATATAGAAAAAGGGGTCGTGCAGTTGGAAGAATATGTAGTAGAAGTTTTGGATAATATAAGAAATCAGACAGCAAGTACTCAGGAGACACTTGCCGGTATAGAAGAGATAGCTGCATCAGGTAGAACCATGAAAGAAAATAGTGATAAAACTATGAAGTCATCATTAAATACAGTAAAAATAGCAGAAAAAAGTTTTGAAAATGTAGAGAAGGTATCATTTGGAATAGGAAAAATAAAAGATAGTGTAAAAAATACAAATACTAGAATAAACTTTCTTCTTGAATTTTCTAATACCATAGGTGAAATGGTAACAGCTATAAATAATATATCAGAACAAACAAACTTGTTAGCCTTGAATGCGGCAATAGAAGCAGCGAGAGCAGGAGAAGCTGGGAAAGGATTTTCGGTAGTAGCAGAAGAAATAAGAAAGTTAGCGGAAAAAACAAATGAAGAAACAAATAAAATTGAAGATATAATGAAAAATATACAAAGAGAAGTAAATGCAGTGAAAAAAGCAAATGATCTGGTAGAGGTAAATGTAAAAACAGGAACAGAGAATTCAGAAACGCTAAGTGAAAATATCAAAGAAATAATGGGAAATGCGCGAGAAAATAGTAAGGATATAAAAGAAATACTGGAACTAACAGGAGAACAAGCCCTGGCATCAGAAGAAATAGCAAAAGCAGTAGCAAATATTACAGAAAATTCTACGGAAATAGAGGATCTAGGAAATCAAACTCATGAAATTTCTAGGGATATAAACAACCTTATACTTGAAAGAGGGAATAGCCTAAGAACTATATTGGATTTAATTGAAAAATTAAAAAATGAAATGAAGTTTTTTCAAACAGAATCAAATACTAGAGAGACAAAAGAACTTCGATCAAAGTAAAGCAAATAGGGACAGTCTACGGTAAAAGCCGAGCACTGTCCCTATTATATTGGAAAAATATACTTGACATATTTAATAAAGTATGATAAATTTATATAAAGAGTATTATCCTACTAAAAGAATAGGAAAAGGGGGAATTCCGATATGAAGGTTTCTACAAAAGGAAGATATGGTCTAAGAGCTGTAGTGTTTTTAGCAAGCAGATACAGTAAATCAAGAGTATCGATAAAAAAAATATCAGAAGTAGAAAATATATCTCAAAAATATTTAGAGCAAATATTTGCAATACTGAAAAAAAATGATATAGTAAGAAGTGTACAAGGGTCTTCTGGCGGATATTATTTGAATATAAATCCAACAAAGCTTACAGTATATGATATATTGTATGCTTTAGAAGATAGACTTGATATAATAGATGAATCCGAAATAAAAAAATATAAATCTGAGGATATAGAATACATACTAATAAAAAATGTGTGGAATAAGTTGAATAATACAATAGCCATGTGCACCCAAAATATAAGTATAGCAGACCTTGTAAATGATTATAACAAAATAAATTCAAAAATGTTTTATATATAAAATGAAAATA
>CAZDNU010000255.1:0-3339 GCA_964506865.1 uncultured Fusobacteriales bacterium
CCTTCCTCTACAGTTTCTGCGCTTTCATCTGTGGTAACATCGTCTGTATTTTCTATTATAGTTTTTTCTTTCAACTTTGTCTTAGCTGAAGCTAACGAATATTGGATACCATCTAATATATTCTCATAAGTTTTTATAGGGCATTCCAAATTCTCTTTTTTATATAATTTTTCTAGTCTTTTTAGTTTTCTTGCTAATCTCTTTACTGCTTTTTCAGCTTTATCTTTATTTGTCTCAGTATTTTTTATATGTGCTCTATCTATTTGAGTCATAAGGGAAGATAAGTCATTATAGTCGTCTTTTCCTTTTAATTTTATAATCCTGCTTTTCTCACTTTGCACTGCATTTTTTAACTTTTGAAAATCGTTGTAATACGAGTCCCATTTTGTATTTGATTTCAAATAATCTAACTCTTTATATAGTGAATTTTCTGCACTATTTGCGCTATTTAGTATTTCTATAAGCCTACTATAATTTTTACCCAGTTCCTTGTTAATAATATCTATATTTTCTTTATTTTCATCTATATTTTCTTTATTTTCAGATATCATTACTTCACTTAGCTGTAATTGTAATTCTGCTATATTTTTTTCTAACTTGCTTGAATTTTGTATAAAAGGAATAGTCTCGTCTAAAATCTCTTTGGCTGTTCCAGATACATCTTTAATCCCTGTATTCATCTTTGCTTTAATATACGATAAGCCACCATATACTGTAAATAATATTGAAAATAATAATATAATAATTCCTACACCTATTTTTGATGAAATTTTCAATTTAGTTCACCCCTTTATTGTTCTTATAAGCTATCATTCATTTTATGCAGTACTCAAAACCTCTTCAATACTCCATAAAACAGCAAACAAGGCCTAAGCCCTGTTTGCTTTATAAAATAAATTATTGATTCATTTCATTTATCTTTTGTTCTGCAAGCTCTTGCATTTTCAATGCTGCTTCTGCAGGAGTTGAATTGTTATTCATTATTTCTTCTTGATTTGGTCTTATAGCATCCCATACCGCTCTCATTTCAGGTATTACCGGCATAGCTTTTCCTACTAGCATTTGTTCTGCTGATCCTGCTAAAATAGTGTCTTCTTTTATAGAAGGATCGTTTGCAGCTTCTTTATTTACAGGTAATGTTTTATTGGCTGCAGTTATTTCTAATTGTACATCTTTTCTTGTAAGATATTCTAAGAATTTAGCTGCTCCTTTTTCTACATCTTCTTCCAATCCTTCTGCTACAAACATACCTTGTACAGCTGTTGATGGTGTATAGTAATCTCCACCTGGTACTTTTGGTACTCTTGCAAGTCCCATGTCATCTCCCAATACTTTTTTATAATCAGAATATGACCAATCACCATTTATAATAAATGCAGCTTTTCCGTCTTTAAATAATGTATCCGCTACCACATAATCACATTCATTAGGTACTACCCCTTCTTTCTTAAGAGTTTGCATAAATCCTAATGCATTTCTCATAGCCTCTGTATTTAGAGTTGGATTGTTATTTTCATCAAATACCCATCCACCATAAGCTCCTAAAAATCCTATAGACCAGAAAGGTTCATTTAAGTTATATACTAATTTGTACTCTGTACCGTAGTCAGTTGCCATCATTTCATCAAAAGTTTCAGGAACTTTTTCTACGAATTTTTTATTGTATATTAATGTCAGATGGTTTCCTATTTGCTCAGGCACACCATATAAGTCTCCATCAATTTTTAATTGCTCTAATCCTTGAGGTAATAATCTGTCAAGTACAGCAGCATCTAAACCTTCTACCTCATTTATTGGTTTGATTATACCCATTGTTGCATATACTCCTACTGTATCTGCAGGCCCCAATACCAATGCTGGTGGATTTCCTGAAAATGCAGCATTTTGGAAATTATATCTCAAATCCTCAACTTCATAATGTACTCTTTTTATTTTTATATCCGGATTTTCATTTTCAAATTCCGCTATCACTTTGTCGTAAGCCGGATCTAAAGCCGTTTGCCATTTCTCCCATAATTGTACTTCTACCCCCAACATTGTTGCAGAAATCATAATTGATCCTAATAAAGCTAGTAATTTTTTTTTCATTAACTTTTCTCCTCCTATCATTTTTTTATTTTTACAATCTTAAACTTTTTTTACTTTTCTAATTCTTCTTTAAGCGCTTCGTTCTCTTCTTTTAATTTGTCAGTTTCTTCAACTTTTTTAGCAAGTACATCTTTAAATGCATTTTGAGTTCGTTTTACTTTCAACTCTAGTTTAGCATTTTCTGCTTTCAGCTCTTCATTTTCTGCTATTTTTTCTGCCATCAACTTTTTATATGTTGATTGCACCTTTTTAACTTTTAAGTCTGCTGCTTCTTTTGATATACCCTCTGTAGTAACAACCGCTTTTTTTGTAACCTTTGCTTCTTTGTTCTCACATTCTGTTGAAGTACAAGCTGCAAATGATGCTAGTATAACTGTTGTTGCCAAAATCAATTTTGCTTTTCTCATACATTGTTCACCTCCTTATTATTGTCTTTTATATTTTACCACATAAAATCACTATTTTTCAACTTCTATTTCTTTTTTTTCTAACATTTCTATAAGTATATCTACAATTTTTGCATCAAACTGTTTATTTTTATTATTTATAATCTCCGCTTTTACTATTTCCAGTGGAAGTCCTTTTCTGTATGGCCTATCTGATGTCATAGCATCAAAGGTATCTGCTAGTGCTAATATCCTAGCTCCAAGTGGTATTTTCTCCCCTTGTAATCCCTCTGGATAACCAGTCCCATCAATTCGTTCATGATGATATTTTACTATTTCGTTTATATCTTTTAGACTACTCATATGACTTAATATCTTTGAACCTTTTTCCGGATGGGTTTTTATAATTGCATATTCATCTGGGGTCAGTCCACCGTTTTTTTGCAATATACTTTCTGGGATTCCTATTTTTCCCACATCATGCAGTATTCCTGCATACTTTATTTTCTCTATATACTCATTATCTAGATTCATTTTTTCTGCTATCTTTATCCCATATTTCATTACTCTTTCAGAATGCCCTCTTGTATATATATCTTTTGCTTCTATTGCTTCTGATAGACTTCGTATAATATTAAAACTTTTTTTCCTTGTTTCAAATTCTATTATTTTATTTTTAATTATTATTGACAGCTGTACTAAAAATACCTTTGCTATATTTTTATCAGTAGTATTTACTCTCTCGCTTGAAGCTATCTCTATTACCCCCACCAAATTATCTTTCACTGCTAGTGGTATATAATAATCTTTATCAACTTTTATTGTCGTATATTTATTCAATAGATATGTTTTAATATTTTTTATC
>CAZDNU010000256.1:0-2468 GCA_964506865.1 uncultured Fusobacteriales bacterium
GTAAAATAGGAGATCCCAAAAGCGTACCTTACATAATAAATATTATGCAACGTTCAAGTGACTGCATAAAATATGTGGCAATAGAAGCACTAGGGAATATTAAGGATGAATTAGCGGTTGATCCAATACTAAAAGAAATAAATAATAAAAACCCGGAAATATTTCGAACTGTTATCTTAAGTTTGAAGAATATACTAAAAAATTCGGAAATATTACAAAATGAAAGAATTAAAGTAGAAAATCTTGAATTTTTAAGTAGTAAATTAAAAAAAATATATAAAACTAGTAATGATTTTGAATTGAAAAAAGCTATATTGCAAATAGTGGCTTTTTTTCGTTTAGAAGAATGTTATGAAACTTTATTAATTGAAAGTACTTCACTAGACCAAGAAATATCAGATAAAGCAATTGATGCAGCGCTAATTATAGGGCAGGATTTGATTTCGTTTATTTTTGAGATATTAGATAAAATGTCAGAAAATCCTGATTTTGAGTTGGAGACAGCTATGCTCTATCTATTGGGTGAGATAGGTATACAGGCAAATGAAGAAAATTTAAGGTATCTTCAAAAATATCTAAGTCGTAGCGAAGAAGAGCTTAGAGAAGTATGTATTCAAACATTAGAGCGTATATATTCAATAGAAAAGCTGGACTTTTTGGAAGAATATCTAAGTGATGAAAGTGGAAATGTCAGAAAAGTAATAATGGAAGTATTTGCTAAGCACAAGAAATTGATAAAATGGGAAAATATATTTAAGATATTAAATGATAAATATAATGACGTCAGAAATTCTGGGATAGATTATTGTGTAAGTATAAATAGTTCAATTATAAATGAAAAAATAATAAGTGAAATCAAAAATAATATAGAAAATTTAGATGAAAAATATTTGGAAATACTAATAAAAATTTGCGGCAAATTGAATATAAGCGAAAGTGTCGAATTGATTATCGAATCGATAGAAACCCATAATAATTTGAGAAATTCGGGTATAGAGGCCTTGGGAACGATCACAAGCAAAAAAGCTGTAAATTATTTAATAATGAGGCTAAAAGATAAAGATGTAATAAGTAAAAAACTTGCCTCAGATGCATTGGGAAAACTAAAATCAGATAAAGCTATACCAGAATTAATAAAGTTGATAAATGATGACGACTCATGGGTTCGATTTTTCACAATAAATGCGTTGTCAAAATTTAAAAATAACGATATAAAAACGAATTTTCTTAGACGCTTAGAAAATGAAGATTCTAATCATGTTATCATTGAAATACTAAGCGGTTTGGGGCAGTATGAAATAGATAACAATTTAAGCCCTTTAATTTATAAATATGTAGAGCATGAAGATAAAGATGTCGCAGGAGCAGCTATTTTAGCAATGAAAAACTTAATAAGTGAGCCCGAGATACGATCGAAATTGTTAGAAAAACTTAAAACAAATTCTTGGAAAATTAAGAGTGCTATTTTAGAAATATTTGAGGATGTAGATATAAGTGAAGCTGAGATAATAAAAATACTTCCATTAATAAAAGACGATAACATATTAGTAAAAGAAAAAGCAGTAGCCATTACGAGCAAATATGGTGATTATTCTATGGTGGCTCCTATTATGTCTACAATGATAGAGGAAAATCTAGGAGAGATAACGTTCAAAATACTAGCTGAAGCAAAAGAGCAAAACTATTCTGAGTTTATAAGAGGCTTATATTCCAAATCGGATAGTATAAGAATATTTACAGCAAATGCGTTGACAATTATTGCTGATGCTTACTCGGAAAACGATCTGCTAAATGGGATAAAAGATTCAAATTGGAAAGTAAGATACTTTTGCGCTGAAGCCTTAGGGAATATAAAAAGTAAGAAGTCCATAGATTCTCTTTTGCGCTTGGTAGATGATGAAAATAAATATGTAATGGAAGCTGCCCTAAGAGCCATAAAAAAGATAGGAGGGCAACTATGATAAACTCACGAATATTTTCCAAAAGTTTTGATATGAACGAAGATAGCAAACCAAAGCTAAGTCAAGATGAATTCTTTTTTATTCGAGATTATATTTATGAGAATTCGGGCATATTGATAAAGGATACTAAAAAAGATTTTTTGGAAAGCAGATTGCTAAAACGTGTAGAATATAACAAATTCGAAAACTTTAAAGACTATTATTACTATCTTAAGTATAATAATTCTGAATTAGAATTTAAATATCTAATGGATAGTGTAACAATAAATGAAACTAAATTTTTTAGAAACAGACCATTACTGGATGCATTTAGAACCTTGATAAAAGAGGAATTTGCACGATCTATGAGTCGAGAAATAAAAGTTTTGAGTGCGGGATGTTCAACTGGAGAGGAGCCTTATACAATTGCAATAATTTTAAATGAACTTAATTTACGTTATAAGATTGTGGCAGGGGATATTAGTCAAGTTGCCTTACAATCTGCGAAAAAAGGCTTATACAAGGAAA
>CAZDNU010000257.1:0-9541 GCA_964506865.1 uncultured Fusobacteriales bacterium
GGAGCTGTATTTTTAAGCGCTAATAACAGAAAAATAAAAAAATTTTTCTTTATAAAGTTAGGGTTTGCTTTGGTAGGATTATCTTGTTTAGGATTTTCATACTTTGAAAATATATACTCAGCGATAATGCTTGGGTTTTTGAGTGGATTTGGAGCAGCTTTTATAATAATATTATCAGATACAGTACTTCAACTACTTGTATCTATTGAATATAGAGGTAGGATATTTGCTACTTTGCATATGCTTACAAGTGCAGCGTTTGCAGTATCGGCTATATTGACTGGATTTTTGTTGATGTCGTTTAAAGAAAGCACTGTATTTTTATCAATGGCAATTATAGTTTTTTTAGTAGGGATACTTGGGGAAATTTCTACATATTTTATAAAAAAGAGGTAAAAACATGGAAAAATTATTAAATAAATTGTATTCGTATACATCAAAAGGTATAAAGCTAGGCTTAGATAATATAAAAATGATATGTGAGGACCTTGGAAATCCTCAAAATGAATTTAAAATTTTGCATATAGCAGGGACAAATGGAAAAGGTTCTGTAGCTTCGATGCTAGAGGTGGTCTTAATAGAAGCGGGATATAGTGTAGGAAAATATACCTCACCTCACATAGAAAAAATAAATGAGCGAATCATTGTAAATACTAAAATGATAAGTGATAGAGAATTGCTCAAATACTTAGAAATAGTTGAACACACCATAAAAAGAATAAATATAGAAGCTACTTTTTTTGAGATCATAACAGCTATGATGTTTTTATACTTTCGGGATAAAAAAGTAGATTGGGCTGTAGTAGAAACAGGTATGGGTGGACGTTTTGACTCAACAAATATAGTATTACCGGAGATAAGTATTATAACAAATATATCAATGGATCATAAAGATTTCCTTGGAGATAGCATAGAGAAGATAGCCAAAGAAAAAGCCGGAATAATAAAAAAAGATAGGCCTGTGTTTTTTGCTGATAAAAAAGAAGAGGTAAAAAAAGTAATAAAAGAAAAAACAGAAAATTTTTATGATGTAATAAATGAAAATAACTATACAATTGTTTTGAATAAAGAAGATATAAAAACTGAGGTCATAATTAAGGATAAAAAATATATTATTCCATTATATGGTAAATACCAAGGGGAGAATTTTTTGTTGGCATTTTCTGTACTTAGATACCTTGGAATTACAGAAAATAATATACAAAGTGGAATAAAAAAGTTGAAATGGTTAGGAAGATTTGAATTTATACATGGCAAGCAAGATATAGTCTTGGATGGAGCACATAATGAAGATTCGGCATTAAAATTAAAAGAAAATGTATTGTCATTGTATCAAAAGGAAGATGTAGTTCTGATATGTTCGATATTAAAAAATAAAAATATAGAAAAAATACTAGAGATTTTTTCTGATATGACAAGTACGGTGATATTTCTATCTTTAGAACATCACAACCGAGGACTCAAAGCATCAGAATTAGAAAAATATGCAAACAGTATGTTTGGAAAAATGTATTGTATAGATGATCTAAAGGAAGCGATAGAGATAGCAAAAAATATAAATAAAAAATTAATAGTAATAGCAGGGTCGCTATATTTGCTAGGGGATCTAAAAGGAAGTGATTTGCTTGTCTAAAAGAAAATTTGTAGTGGCTAAATTTATAATTTTTATTATATTTGTAATTTTGACAACATATTTTATACAAAATATAAAGTATAAATTTAATGAATTTCGTACTGCAAAAGCTAAAAAGACAAATGAAATATTGAATGAATTTGCTATACGAAATCCAAAATTTTATGAAGAAAAGCCTGAGAATTTTTATCATCCCAAAAGTAGTCTTTTAAGAGAAGAGGATGAGGGCGAAGAAATACCAGATAATAGCGAGCAAGATAAAGAGAATCCAACTTCAAATGAGCAAACTGATAAATTATTAGACAATGATATAAATATCACAGCGAATTTAGACAAATACTATATACAGCTCGCTATTTACAAAAATGAAAAAAACGCAAAAGAGATGTTAAGAAAATTTAACAAATCTAACATTCGGATAAGCAAAGTAACTATAAAAAATATAGAATACTACAAAGTAACAGTTGATGGATTTCATACTATGAAAGAAGCTATAAAATACAGAGATAAAATGGTTCGTGAAGAAAATATGAAAGAGATACCATTGGTAAGACGTAAAGTTGATGATGAATAAAAAAAGAGGAGAGTTATTGTTATGTTAGAAAAAGTGGTAAGGATAAAACAACTAGTGGATAACCTGGAACTAACAGTACTCAGTGGAATTGATCGTTTGGATCGAGAAATATTACTTTCGGAAATACACAGACCTGGTATAGAGATTATAGGCTATATAGTAGAAAGTAGTACGGAAATAGAAAATTATATTCATGTAATTGGAAAAGAGGAATTCAAATATTTTTATTCCCTAGATGATGAGATTCGAAAAGAAATAATAATGAATTATTTTAGCTATGATTTTCCATGTTTGATTATTACAAATGATATAAATGTCCCGCCTGATTTTATTGAAGTAGCGAAGCTTACAAATAAGCCGATACTTCATACCAATATATCTATAAAAAGATTTATGAAAAAGTTGAAATTATATTTACAAAAAGAATTAGCTCAAGAAATTGTATTAAATAAATTTACTATGCTAGAAGTTTATGGTATGGGAATAATGATAACAGGAGATGTGAGCGCAAAAATAGGGACTACAATAGAACTATTGGAAAAAGGACATAGATTTATTACCGATGAATTGCTTGTAATCAAAAATATATCAGATACCCAAGTAATAGCAGAAAATGGCTATAATCAAAAAAGATTAGATTATAACTATTTTTTAAACTTATATAATGATGAGCGAATCAATGTAATTGATTATTTTGGGATAGGAGCAGCTAGAAAATCAAAGGAGATTGACTTAATAGTAAAGTTTGAAAAATGGGATGATGCAAAGTTTTATGATAGACTGGGAATAGAAGTAGAAAGTCAGTATATACTGGGAGTAAAGATACCTAAAATAATTATACCGGTAAGAAAGGGTAGAAATCTGGGGATCATCGTAGAGACAGCGGCAATAAATGAGCGTTTGAAAAAAAGTGGCAGAAATTCGGCAATATACTTTATGGAAGAAACGAAAAAACTTATTGAATTAAATAGTAAGCAAAAACGTAAAAATGGTGGTGGAAAAAATATGGGAATAAGTAAGTCAATAAGTGCAAGAGCGTTGGTCAATAAGTTTGGACTGGAAGTACTGGAAGGGTCTGCTATTTTAGATGAAAAAAAGATATATACACCAAATATCCATAGGCCATCTCTAGAGTTTTCGGGATTTTATGAGATCCTAGAAGATGGAGGATCTGAATCACTTCAAGTAATAGGGAGAGCGGAACTAAAATATCTGGATAAAATGCCAACTGAAAAGCGAGAAAGATATCTTGAAAATTACTTAAACTATAATTTGCCATTTATCATTATAACAGGAACCAAGAATGCACCTGAATATTTTTTAGAAAAGGTTCAAGAAAAAAAACATATATTGTTGTGCACTGATAAAGCTATAACAGAAATTTCATTTGATTTAAGCGAATTTTTGGAAGTATATTTTGCGCCGGAACTTACAATGCATGGAGTACTTGTAGAAGTATTTGGGTTTGGTGTACTATTGACTGGAAAGAGTGGAATAGGAAAGAGTGAAACAGCTTTGGAATTAATACACAGAGGTCATAGACTAATAGCTGATGATATGGTGAAATTTACAAAATATCCTGACGGTAGAGTATTGGGAACAGCAGACAAGATCCCTTATTTCATGGAAGTACGAGGCCTTGGTATAATCGATATCAAAACATTGTATGGTTTGGGATCGGTAAGAAAGCAAAAACAACTTGATGTAATTATACAGTTAAAAGAATTGAAAGCTGAAGAATATCTAACTAAGACAGAAGACAAAGAAGAGGATGTAACTGTGCTAGATGAAAGATACCCTAAAATAGATCTATATATATCGTCGGGTAGAAATGCAGCATCAATGGTAGAGATATCAACTATGAATATGAGGGCAAAAAAATTAGGATATGATTCAAATGAAATTTTCACTAGAAATTATGAAAATATGAAAAGAATGAATAAAAAAGAAAATATATTTCAAAATTTAGGAAATCTTATTACGGGGAGAAAAAAATAATGTGTTATAAAATTGATTTACATGTACATACTATTGCATCCGAACATGCGTATAGTACGATACAAGAAATAAGCGAACAAGCAAAATTAAAAGACCTAAAAGCTTTTGCAATAACGGATCATGGCCCGAATGCTCCTGATGCACCATATAGATATTACTTTTCTAATCTACGAGTTTTGCCAAAGGAGATATATGGTGTGAGGGTATACCGAGGAGTAGAAGCAAATATAGTCTCTGAGAAAGGTGAATTGGATCTAGATAAAAATGATTTGGAAAATCTGGACATAGTATTAGCTAGTTTTCATAAGAATACTGGATACGGAAAGTCGGAAAAGACTAGAAATACGAAAGCACTTATAAATGCTATAAAATCAGGGATGATAGATATAGTAGCTCATATGGGACATCCTATGTTTCCTACTAAATATGAAGAGGTACTCAAAGTAGCAAAAGAATATAATGTAGCAATAGAACTAAATAATAGTTCATTTACAGGTAGTAGAAAAGGCGGAGAAAAGAACTGTATTCAGATCATAAAAATGGCAAAAAAAATAGGAAACTATATAAGTCTAGGAAGTGATTCGCATGTCTCTTTTGATGTAGGGAGATTAGATAAAGTAAGCTCTTTATTAGAAGAAAATCAATATGATGAAAGTCTTGTTATAAATCAAAGCATAGAGTATTTAGAGAATTTTTTGGAAAATAGAAGACAAAGGAGATCGTAGTGGAAGATAAAATTATAATAAAAAATATGAAATTTTATGGATATCACGGTGTATTGGAAGAGGAAAAAAAATTGGGACAAATTTTTCATGTTGATTTGGAAATATATAAAAATATGAAATTGGCAGGCACTACTGATGATCTAAATTATACTTTGGATTATTCGAAAGTATATGAAAATGTAAAAAAAATTGTAGAAGAACAAAAATTTAATCTAATTGAAGCACTTGCTGAAAAGATAGCTATAGAAATATTGAAAAATAAGCATGTACAAAAAATAAAAGTACAGGTAAAGAAGCCTGCTGCGCCGATAAATGGGTGTTTTGACTATGTAGCAGTAGAGATAGTGAGGGAAAGTGATGAAAAAATATAAAAATGTGTTTTTGAGTGTAGGCTCAAATATGGGGGATCAGTTTAAAATATTGATAAAGTCTATAATAGAAATCGAAAATTTAAATGAGACTTTTATACAAAAGATATCATCTTTTTATAAGACGGATCCGGTTGGATATACTAATCAGCCGGATTTTATTAATTATGGAGTATATATAAAAACAAAACAAAAACCATATACTCTATTAAAAAATATTCAAAAAATAGAAAAAAAATTGCACCGAGAACGTAAAATTAGATGGGGCGCCAGAACATTAGATATAGATATAATTTTTTATGGTGATTTGAATATAAAAAGAGACGATTTGATTATACCTCATAAAGAATACAAAAATAGAAATTTTGTTCTTTACCCTTTAAATGAAATATATCCAAAAAAATATTACCGAAAAGCTAGTTTTGCTGGAAATATACAAAAGATATATTTTTGTGAGAGTATAATACTTAGTGCTTGTCTTGCTGGGGTAAATTGTAAATATAATGGGAAGAGTAATTACTCTAGTGTTATACAAAAGATATCACGTAAAGTAAATTTTGTGTTAGTATGTCCAGAACAATTAGGTGGACTGCCTACCCCAAGAAAACCAGTAGAGATACAAGAAAATAGAAAAGTAGCAACAAAAGATGGCGAAGATTATACTAATGAATTTGAAAAAGGAGCTTTGGAAGCACTAAAAGTTGCTAAGTTTACTGAAGCAAAACTTGCTATTTTGAAATCCAAAAGTCCTTCATGTGGCTACAATAAAATATATGATGGAAATTTTACCAAAACTTTAAAAAAGGAAAATGGCAAAACAGCAGAAATATTTATTGAAAATAAAATAGATGTAATTGAATTTGAATAAAGAAAAGTATATTGAATAGAGTCGAATTTGGTTTAGTAAGGGACTTCTTAATCCCCAACTAAGCCTTAGTTACGACTGAATACTGAGTGCTTAACTCTTATGCACAGCAATTCTTCGAGATAAATTTTGCTAAACGCAAAGCTAAGCTTCAGTTTCCCCCACTTTCATCTTTTCAAGTCTTGAAGTGTGCTTTTTAGAGAGATAGCACGAGTATAAAGAAAGCTTGAAATATTAAAAGTTTCTCATATCTTATACATGTTCTCGAAAGTTGCTTTAAGTTCTAAAAACGAAAAAAATGTGTAAAATATAATTGAAACTATTGACAAAACTGTAATAAAATGGTATAAAATGACTGCCAGAATGTTCTATTTGCATAATTTCGAAATTCATATGCTATCGAAAAACACCTTTATAAGTATACTCATATCTAAGATAGGAAAAATAAAAACAATAATGTATAAAAATAGTATGAAAATAATAGGGAAATTAAGAGTTATTTCATAATTCAACCAATTTTGTAAAATCTTAAATATTCGATTCCAATCAGTTTGGTATCAAGTTCAAAATCCATAAAAAGTATCAACTTATATGTATATAACTTTATTAGCTTAAACTTTGAAATACAAATACTACCACTGTCGTATGAAAAATAGAACGAAAAACTTGAGCTTAATTCAGTGGGAGTTTTACGGAGTAGCTTACACTAAATTAATATGTTACTTCATTAAGCTAAATATAAGTTTTCTTCGACTTAATTTTAGTGACAGGGCAATTTCGATAAGTAATACTAGAAATTTTTTTTTCAAATCATATAGTTGCATTTACCTGTGTCATCCAGGATTACTTAAGTCCAAAGATAAAATAGTATCATTGTCTGGAAATTTATAAAATAAATTTTACTGTATAAGGTGCTACCAGATGTACAGATTATCAACAAATACATAAAAAAAACGCTATGTAAATATATATTATAAACTAGGGAGGTAAAAATGGAAATAATTAGACAAACAAACAGGACGATTCTTTTCGAAGAGATAAATCCTGAAAAGCTAGACTTAATGACTTTGGTAGGGGATGTAAAAGGGGTAGACAGCTTAAATGATGCAAAGCTAAAAGAGATCAATGACCATATATTGGTAAAAAGCTTTGAAGACTTTCTTACAAAATTTTCTCCAACAGTATACTCATTTTATAATGCAGCAAATCAAAAAGTGGTATACACTTTAAAAAAACCTGAAGGAGTTCCTGCAGACTGTATATCAGAGATAAGATTGGATCAAAATAATGACTTTTTAAAGATGTTATTTACTTTGGTAGAGACAAAAAGAAGTCAAGGTATAATCAATGTTGACTTTAAGTTTGAAAATGTCTTGGATATGATAAGTCCGAAAAAAGTAATGGAAGATATAAAACAGGTAAGAAAAGAGATTCATTACTTATATAATAAGTATGAAGATATGGAAGATGAGGATCCTTCAAAATTAGACATGGGAGATAAGTTAAATTTAAAATTTGAAGAGGCTAGCGTAAACTATAACAATGTAATGGCTATGTTACCTTTGGCCATTGAAGATATTAAGACAAGATTACTATTAGGAAAAAGTCAAGACGACGAAGAAACTGAAGCTATAAAATTTGGAATGCTTACTATGGGAGATGATGGTGACTTAAAAATATTAGAGGCTCCTAAAAGTGAAGGAACCGAGCTGGCTTTGGCAAATGAAGAAAATACGAATAATTTGATAGAGGTATTTGAAGAAGACTACGAAGAAATAACAGAAACACCTACTGACTATGTAAAAGACTTGGTAGTGCGAACTTTTTGTCCACTACCAGCTAATCAAGCAGAAGTAGATGTGGAAAAAGAAATTCAAAATTACAATAGATATTTAGAATTTTATAAAGAAGCAAAAGATGAATTTGTAAAAACTGCAAAGCCATTAGTAGAAAAGATATTAGGTATAAAAATGTATTTTGAGCAATATGAGACAAAGGGTAAGGGAATGAATCCTAGTTTATTAATTACAAATACAAAACTTGATATGTTAATAAAAGCAAACAATAAACCAAGATTACAAACATATTTTAATACTGTAAATGCAAAAAATGATTTTGATAATACGATATGGTTTGGAATAGTACCTGCAATTGAACTTGATGTGGCTCCTAAGATGAAATCAAGACGTGAAAGATTTAAGGGAAGTAATAAAACGAAAAAAGCAGGTGGAAATACAATAGAATCATTAACATTATTACTTGATATGATAAGAGAATACAAAATACAAGTATTCTTTAATTTCCAAGCAACAGATGAAACTACTTTTAATGACATGGCGACAATGGGTGTAGATAAATATATAGATAAAGCAGAAATGCTTTTGCGTCAAGATTATAGTGAGTATGCTATACCTTGTTTACCAAATTTTACAATAATACCAAAAGAAAAATCTGGAGTAATATTAGATAGCAAAATGAAACAATCTGAAAAAGGTGGAGCAATGCTTTCTAAAGAACAAGAAGATATATTAAAGCTATGGATAGAAGGAGTATATCTAGATGCCTCATATGTAGCAGCAGGCATAGTATCGGCATATCAATGTCCTGAATTTCTAAAAGATAGATTTAAAAATGTATCAAGAAAATATCCAGGAGTTAGATTTGATATAGAGGGTGGAGATAATAGTCTAAAAGTAGTAACTACAATGGCAAAAGAGATAACGGGCTTTACTAATACAATAAAAGATGCCATAAATAGAAATAACTTTGGATTTGTATTTTCTTCAGAGAATGCTCAAATTGATGGTAAAACTGTAAAAAGAATAACTGTTTATAAAGCTAGAAGTCTTGCAATGACAGATGACGGAGAATTTGATTCTATATATAAAACACTTGTAAGTACATATGTAGAAAGAATGCTTAGATTTCAAAGTACAGACTTTAAGCAGGATAAGATAATAAAATTCTTCAGTAACAATCCAAATAGTCAGAAAAGTAAGTGGATTGGAGAAATGGGGTTTGTAAACTCTATAATACAAGATGGAGATGACATAACTCATGCAATAGATTTACAAAATAATATTTGTCAGCTTGATTTGATATTTAATGGAAATGTTAAAAACCTTGAAGTAAATATTACAAAAAGTACAAGTGCAAATTAAAATAAATAATTAGTAGGGGCGCACCTACGTGTTCGCCTTGTAAGAAATAACAAGCGACCTTCCCTTTTGTCCATTGATACAAAATGCAACTTGAAAATGAGATATATGGGAACAATGAGGTTTTTTTATAAGTATGGAGGATTTTGAGTGACAGGCACCAAAAATATTAAACGGTGCCGGTCACGACATAATTTTTAAATGTAGGGGCGAACCTATG
>CAZDNU010000258.1:0-3259 GCA_964506865.1 uncultured Fusobacteriales bacterium
ATCAGTAGGTGTAAGGGCAATTGACGGAGTATTAACATGTGGCAAGGGTCAAAGAGTTGGCATATTTGCCGGTAGTGGAGTAGGGAAAAGTACTATACTAGGAATGATAGCTAGAAATAGTGATGCGGACATAAATGTAATAGGGCTAATAGGAGAAAGAGGAAGAGAAGTAAGAGAGTTTTTGGAAAGAGACTTGGGGGATGAAGGTCTAAAAAGATCAGTAGTAGTGGTAGCTACATCAGATCAGCCTGCACTTGTAAGACTCAAAGGCGCAATGACTACTACAGCTATTGCAGAACATTTTCGTGATGAAGGATATAATGTAATGCTTATGATGGACTCTATTACGCGATTTGCTATGGCGCAAAGAGAGGTAGGACTGGCAATTGGCGAGCCACCTGCGACTAGGGGATATACACCATCAGTGTTTGCAGTATTACCAAAGCTACTTGAACGGACAGGAAATTCAGATAAGGGAACAATAACAGGATTGTATACAGTATTGGTAGATGGAGATGATATGAATGATCCAATAGCTGACACGGTAAGAGGGATACTTGATGGACATATTATCTTGTCAAGAAATATAGCAGCCAAAAATCACTTTCCGGCTATTGATATTATGAATAGCGCATCAAGAGTAGTGACAGAAATATGTACTGACGAGCATCTAAAAAGTGCAGGAAAGCTGAGAGAAGTATTAGCCACATATAATGAATTGGAAGACTTGATTAATATAGGGGTATATAAAAAAGGAAATAACCCTAAGGGTGATTATGCATTGGAAAAAATAGACGAGGTCAATAATTTTTTGAGGCAAGGGGTAAATGAGGTAAGTGATCTCGAGACAGCAATTAATGATTTATTAAAAATGTTTGGTTAAAGGAGGACATAAAATGAAAAAAACGGGAATAGTGATATTAGCCGCTATAATGTTGACTGCATGCGGGACAGAAAATGGAAAAACAAACACTAAAGGAAGTATACAAAAAGTTTCATCGAAAATAAAACTTACAGAGGAAGAATATCAAAAAGTAGTAGAAATATTGAAAGACCAATCAGTAGAAGAAACATCTAGACTGCAAGCACTGGATATTTTAGATGAAAAAAATTATGATAATTTACAAGTGGTATTAGAAAATTTGATTCCAATAGAAAAAGTAATAAAAAAAGAATTGCTTTTATTTTCGCAAAAGTATAGAAATTTTAGTTATAAGGAAAAAGATAAAGAGGATTTATTGAGAGTATTATTAGAAAACAAAAAGTATGATAAATTTATAGAGCATTACAATGTGGGAGATGTTGCAATAATCACAGATGATATCATTAAGGCAATGCGTAATGATATAAAAAAAATAGAATTGGAACAATTGGAAATAAAAAATAATATAAAAAAAATATCTACAGATATAATCCAAATAAGTAAGAAAAAAAATGAATTGGAAAATAAAGACTTTATAAATAATGAAGCGATAAAAAATAAATTAAAAAATCCAAAAGAAAAAGAAATGAAAGCAGTGAATATAGAAATTGCGAAAAATAATACAAAAGAAGAAAAAATAAAAGAAGATATCGAAAGTAGAAATAGGTATATTTCAAACTTGGAAAAAATGATAAAAGAGGCTGAAAGAAATGAACAAGCAGAGCTAAAAAATGTTTTAAAAGAAAATAAAGAAATAGCAGATAAAAAGTTAAAAGTCGTAAAAATAGAATATGATTCATTAAAAGAAGAACAAGAAAAACTAAGAAAAGAACTTGATTTTATAGAAAAAAAATATGAATTGATTAGAAGAAAAAAAATAAAAGATGCACAAGAAGTCGCAAAACCAAAAATAGAAGAAAATAAAGAAAAATTAGCAAAAATACAAAAGCAAATTGATGACAAGAATTTAAAAATACAAAATTTAAATAAAAAATTTAAAGCGAATGAAAGTGAAATAAGTTCAGTCAAAGAAAATATAAAAAACTCTAAAAATGCACTGAAATTAAGTGAAAATGACTTGGAAAAGCTGGTTTCTTTAAAAAGAAATGATAAAAGTGTAAAAAAACTCTGCGCAATTGCAGAAGAAACAAATAATTACTATCTGTTTCAAAAGTTATCAGATATGGATTTGATTGGAGCAATAGCAAATCTTGCACCTGATAAATTTGAATGGGTGGAAAAGCTGTTAAAAGAAAGCGAAGAAAAATATATGCATATATTGGACTATATCAACGAGGAAAATTACCTGCAATATAAAAATATATTACAATACTATTTTGATGAAAACAAATTGATTAAAGAAACAACAGAAGTCATTTTAGATAATGAGCCAAATTTGAAACAAAGAATTTTTGATCCAAATTATCATATGCAGGTAGCAGCAATTCGAAGATACGGCATAAAAAGAAGTTTGGATTTATTGAAAAAAGAATTGGAAAATAATCCAAGATATGAAGTGTACAGAGGTTTGGCTATAATTAGAGATAAAGATATTTTTGAAATAATATTTGAAAAATATCAGAAAACTAACAATGCTCAATTATTAGAAGTTATGTATTTGATTCGTACTGGAGAATCACGAGACTATATGAGAAAAGTTGTTGTAGAATTGGATAAAGAAAAGCAAAGAAATATAATTGATAAAATATTTTATTATAATAAGCAAGACGGAGTTAGAGTGGTTTACAATTTGTTATTGGAAAGTATTGCAATTGGAAAAACTGAAATGCAAATGGATTATATAGAATATATAGCGTCAGAAGATACCAATTTGTTGATAAAATCAGTGTTGGTATTAGTAGAAAATAAGATGTTAAATGCGAAAAATAAAATAAAAGTGATAGAGATATTAAGAGAAAATGGTGGAGAAGAAACGAGCAGACAAATATTAAAAGTATTGGAAACCCCTGAGTATAAAAGGTATCAAGATAACGAAAGATTTAAAGTATCTTTTTCAGATAAAATAAATTTATGGAAAGATTACTTGGGAAAATATCCTAATACTTACTACAAAGATAAAATTCAACAAAAGATGACAGTTTATGCTACAAAAATCGATGAAATTAAAAGCAATATAAATGCAAATTTAGATAATCAAATTACTAAAATTAATGAAAAAATTTCTGCATATAATGAAATGATGAACAATGAAACTGATATAAATAATATATACAGTATAGAAGATAAAATAAATGATTTGGAAAACCAAAAAGATGAATTACAAGCTGAAGCTAACCTTACAACAAAAGAGAAACTACAAAATTTAGAGCAAGAATA
>CAZDNU010000259.1:0-3347 GCA_964506865.1 uncultured Fusobacteriales bacterium
GGACAATCTGCTGACTTATCAACTGATAAAAGTATATGGATATTATCAGATGGAACGATTTCACCTGTAAATCCATATGAACCGTCAAAGCCGATAATAGAAATTGACAAAAAAGCAGGAACAATAAACGGAGATACTGAAATCTCAGTATCAGTAACAGCTACAAATAATACGGTAGATAGTATTGATGTTACTTTTAATGGAGAGGCTTTGACACTTGAAGGGGAAAAGCTTACCTTTAAATTATCTGATCTTATAGAAAATGGAGAAAGTGGAATATTGTATGTAAGTGCATCAAATTCTGAAGGCGTAAGTACTAAGAGTGTAGAATATACAAGAGATGATACTGTAACAGGATTGAAATTGTATATGGAAGAAAGCGCAATAGTGTATGCATGGGTAGTAGAAAATGGAGAAGTGAAGAACTTAAATGGAGATTGGCCAGGAAAAGAATTAACTACTACAGAAGAAAGTGCAGGAAGAACTTGGTATGTAATGGATTTTGGTATGGTAGATACAGCTAATTTCATACTAAATGGACAAGGAGGAACGGATCAGTCATTATCATCTTCTATGTGGATTGACAGTAATGGCGGAAAGTATAATGTGGATCCATACATTCCTACAAAACCTACAATAACAATTAATCCAGGTACCGGAATATATAATGATAGCAAAGATAAGCGAGAAATAAGTATAAAAGTAAGTGCACGAAATGCAGAGATAGAGACACAAACAGCAGTTTTGGAATTTGAAGATGGGACGGAAAAAAGTTTAAATTTATCAGGCGAGGAGAATGTATTTGATTTTTCGGACAATATAGCTGACAAAACCACAGCTACATTGACTGTAACCGCATCAAATGAAGTAGGAGAAACGGTAAAAACAGTTGAATTAACTAGAGATGATGAGTACAAAGTGCCAAAAGGTGAGTTTACCTGGGACAATGCAATGGTATATTTTGTAATGACAGATAGATTTTATAATGGAAATCCAGAAAATGATAATTCATATGGCAGACAAAATAATTTAGGGGCAGATCCACTTGATATTGCTACATTTCATGGTGGAGATGTAGCTGGCTTAACAACTAAAATAGAAGAAGGATATTTTGATGAATTAGGAGTAAATGTAATATGGGTAACAGCACTTTATGAACAAATACATGGTTGGGTAGGTGGAGGAAGTGGAGATTTTCCTCATTATTCATATCATGGATACTATGCTCTTGACTGGACAATGGCAGATAAGAATATGGGTACAATTGAAGAGATGCGAGAATTTGTAAATGTAGCTCACGAACATGAGATAAGAGTAGTAATGGATATTGTACTAAATCATGCAGGGTATAATAGTGCTATGGATATGGTAGACTATGGGTTTGGATCTTATGATGCAGATGTCATTACAGATAGAGATTGGATGCATCCTCTTGAACCAAGTGCTTGGCAAAGTCATCACGAAGAGATAGTATTTTATGAAGATAGTCAGCGAAGTGCAGGTACAAATCCAACTCCAATAAGTGACTGGTTAAATTGGTGGGGACCTGATTGGATAAGAACTGGTATAGATGGATATGATGAAGGTGACGGTTCAGAACTGGAATCACCACTTTTGGGTCTTCCGGATCTACGTACAGAAATAACAGAAGCTGTGGATATGGCTCCTATAATGCAAACAAAATGGGGGATGGAGACAAGTTGATATGAAGATTGGATAGTACCAGCAGCAAAAAGTTTAAGAAATCCAAATGCTAAAATAGCGCCAGCTGATCATGTGATAAAATCATTGGCTGCATGGGTAGAGGAATTTGGAATAGACGGATTTAGATGTGATACCGCAAAACATATAGAATTATCAAGATGGAAGCAGCTAAAAGAAGAATCGGCTGCTGCCCTAGAAAGATGGAGAGCAAATAATCCGGATGCACCTGGTGCAAATTGGGATGAAGACTTCTGGATGGTAGGAGAATGGTGGGACTTTAAACTAGGTTGGGATAAAGGTGTCTATGAAAATGGTTTTGATGCTATGATAGACTTTGGTTTTCCACTAAAAAATGGAAATGGAGATTTAGGAGCTACTTGGCAAGCTTATTCAGGGGCAACAAATAAAGTAATGCCGTATATAAATTCGCATGATATGGGTAAAGTAGGTTTCTTTGGTAAAGGAGCAAACTGTATACCAGCTGGGACAGCACTTGTTTTAAATCCTGGACCTGTTCAATTATTTTATGGTGACGAAAATGATAGACCAAAGGGTCCAACTTGCAGTGATCCGGATCATCCAATAAGATCAGACTACATTTGGGGAGATAATCCTGAAAAACTGGCTCACTGGCAAAAACTGGGTAAATTTAGAAACATGAACCCAGCTGTAGGAGCAGGAATACAAACAGACATAGGTAATGATACATACTTGCGAGAATGGGAAGATAATAAAGTGGTAATAAAAGCAAATGCAACAGGACTGACTGAAGTAGAAGTGGCAGAAGTATGGGCAGATGGGACAAAGCTAAGAAATGCATATAATGGAGAATTAGCAACTGTAGAAGATGGGATAGTAGAATTTACAGGAGAAAACGACATTATATTGATAGAGGAAGTAAGATAATATATATTAATGGTACAGGCACTATGGTGCCTGTACCATTAATCTGTCGCCATTAACAAAAAATCCTTGAAAAAAAATCTTATCTATTATATAATGGGTGCACGGAAGGTACAAAGGGTGTGTAAAACGTATAAAAATATAAAATAAGGAACAATAAAATATTTTACGTGGGAAATATTTTTATATGAGGTATAATTAAGATATAATAATTTTAGGGGGAGGATTAATTTGAAAAGCCTTTTTTTAGTAGATGATTCTGAATTTTTAAGAAGCATGATGAAGGAATTATTGATAGGGCAGAATTTCAAAGTAGTAGGAGAAGCTGAGGATATACAGGGAGCTTTGGATGGCGTGAAAAAGACATCGCCGGATTTGGTGTTGTTAGATATTAGACTAAATGCAAGTAGTGGACTTGACTTGATTGAAGTTATAAAAAAAGAGAAGAAAAACACTAAAATTATAGTTTGCTCGGCAGTAAACAAGCAAGAAGTAATAAAAGATGCAATTATGCGTGGAGCAGATAACTATATTACAAAACCATTTTTGTGCAAAAATTTATTTGAGATGTTAAATAATGCATAAACAAAAGTTGTAGTATTTGAAAAAATAAAATTGTAATATTTGAGCAGAGTATGTTATATACATACCTGCTCTTTTTTATTTATAAAGTTAAATTTTTATCAAAGTAGAAAATGTAAGCAAAAAAAATGCTAAATCTATGTTAAGTAAATAATTAT
>CAZDNU010000260.1:0-2637 GCA_964506865.1 uncultured Fusobacteriales bacterium
ATCGTTAAAAGATAAAATAGAGATGGCGAAACGACACTTGAAAAATTCATTGGAAGACAAAGGTGATCCAAGAGGTTTATATGAAGCTAGAAAGCATCTTTGTTGGTATATCAAAGGAATTAAAAATAGTACAAAAATGAGAGAATTATTAAATAAAACAGATGATTATAAATTGGTGATAGATATGTTGGAAAACTTTATTTTGGAAACAAAATTATAAATCGGTATATAGAAATAAAAATAGATTAGTTCAGAAGTAAATAAATATGGAAAGCGGAGGTTTTACCCCCTTGTAAAGTAATCAAACAAATAAAAATTAGGAGGTGCAAGAAAGAAAGGGATATCCTTTTTTTCGAAAAATTGGTCATGTCAAAAGAAACTCCATTAATGAAACAATACAAGAAAATAAAAAGTGAAAATACAGACTCAATACTATTTTTTAGATTAGGAGATTTTTATGAGATGTTTTTTGATGATGCAAAGTTAGCCGCAAAAGAATTGGGCTTGACGTTGACATCTAGAAACAGAGAAAAAGGGCTAGAAGTACCTTTGGCAGGAATACCTTATCACTCGTCAGCGCAGTATATATCCAAGCTAGTAAAAAAAGGATACAAAGTAGCAATATGCGAGCAAGTAGAAGATCCAAAAGCAAGTAAAGGGATAGTAAAAAGAGAAGTGGTAAAGGTAATAAGTCCTGGAACAGTAATAGATATAGAAAATATGGACTCAAATAGCAATAACTATTTATTGGGTATAAAATTTGGCAAAGAAAGCGCTGCGATAGCATATATAGACATAACAACAGGAGAGTTTAATACAACTCAGTTTGAGAGTGATAATTTAATTGGAGATATTTTAAATGAAATAAATAAAATAAATCCAAAAGAGATTATAATGGATAACATAAATTATCAGATAATTAAAGAAAAAATAGATTTGTATACGAGATATAATAATATATGTTTAAATATAGTAGAGGTAAGTATAGAGGAGAGTAGTGAAGAATATCTAAAAAATTATTTCAATGTAGTATCACTGAATTCATATAATATTGAAAATAAAAAAGAAAGCATAAACATATCTGCTTTTGTATTGGAATATGTATGGGAGATGCAAAAATATAATGAAATACCTGTAAATAAGGTAAACTATATAAATACCTTAGAATATATGGAATTAAATCTAACAACACAAAAAAATTTAGAGCTCATAAAAAATGAAAATGAAGATTCTAATATAGGAAGTCTTCTCTGGGTACTAGATGCTACCAAAACCTCTATGGGTACTAGACTTTTAAAAAAAATAATAAAAAATCCACTTATAGATAAAGCGAAAATATTAGAGCGACAAAATGACATACAATTTTTTATTGAAGAGATACTTCTTCGAGAAGAGATAAGGACATATTTAAAAGAGATATACGATATAGAAAGACTTATTGGAAAAGTAATTTTGGGAACAGAAAATGCACGAGATCTAGTAGCTATGCGAAAATCAATAGAGTCGGCATTATATATAGCTGACTTATTGCCTGAATCCAAAAAGATTTTTAGCGATATTCTCATAAAATTATCAGAAATAAATAGTATAATAAAAAAAGCTATAAAGGAAGAAGTCCCATTTTCTATAAGAGAAGGTGGCATAATAAAAGATAACTATAATGAGACATTAGATGAATTACGAACAATATCAAAAGATGGCAAAAAATATCTTTTGGATATGGAGAGTAAAGAGCGAGCCAAAACTGGTATAAATTCTTTGAAAATAGGATATAACAAAGTTTTTGGATATTATATAGAAGTAACCAGAAAAAATATAGAAAATGTACCTGACAACTATATTCGAAAACAAACGCTAGCAAATGCAGAAAGATATATTACATCAGAATTAAAAGAATATGAAAATAAAATACTAAATGCTAAAGATAAAATAGAAGAGTTAGAATATCATCTATTTAAGGAGCTAAGTGCAAAGGTAAAACAAGAAAAGCAGATTTTGCAGACACTGGCAAACAAATTATCTTACTTGGATGTGATAATATCTTTGGCAACTGTAGCAGTAAAAAATTCTTATGTGAGACCGGAAATAAGTGAAGAAAATGTAATAGAAATAAAACAGGGACGACATCCAGTAGTAGAGAAAATAATAGGAGAAGAAGAATATATAAAAAATGACGTTTTATTAAGCGAAGAAGAAAGAGTTGCTATATTAACAGGACCAAACATGGCAGGAAAATCCACATATATGAAGCAGATAGCTTTGATAATAATAATGGCGCAAATAGGTAGTTATGTTCCTGCAGACTACGCAAAACTTCAGATAGCAGACAAGGTATTTACCAGAGTGGGAGCGTCCGATGATTTGCTTTCGGGACAAAGTACTTTTATGGTAGAGATGACAGAAGTAGCTAATATTATTAATAATGCTACTGAAAGAAGTTTTGTGATATTAGATGAGGTAGGGCGTGGGACAAGCACTTATGATGGTATCTCTATAGCTTGGGCTATTACAGAGCATATACACAACAAAATAAAAGCTAAAACTATATTTGCTACGCATTATCATGAGTTGACAGAGCTGGAAAAACAACTAAAAGAACTTGTAAACTATAGAGTAGAAGTAAAAGAGACGGATGAT
>CAZDNU010000261.1:0-4090 GCA_964506865.1 uncultured Fusobacteriales bacterium
TTCCATTTACTTCCTACAAAGTCACACTTGCAAATACTTTTACTTGGTCTCCCTCTTTTATATCCTTTGGTATATTTTTTAGGGCATAATTAAAAGCAACACATTTTACCGCTCCACGTTTGTCTTTTAGAGTAAAATAAAGATGCCCACTTTTATAGTAAGTTACATTTGAAGTTTCTCCTGATACAAAAATACTGTTTAATTCTGTATTTTTTTCTAAAATAATTTTTACTTTCTTGTTTAATTCACTTACTGTATATGTTTTTGCATTCATATTTTACTCCTCTAGTCACTTAATTCATTCTTTATTGATATAACCTCATCTATATTATTCATAAATATATCCACCAATTCAGGATCAAAGTGTGTACCCTTATCCCCTAATATAATATTTATAGACTTTTCCAGTGAAAACGGCTTTTTGTAGGGTCTCTCTGTAGTCAATGCATCAAATACATCAGCTAACGCTACAATTCGAGCTTCTATTGGTATTTCTTGTCCTTTCAATCCCTTCATATATCCTTCTCCATTCCACTTTTCATGATGATAACGCACTATGTTTTTTGCTACATCTGGTAAGGGAGTCTTTTTTATCAAATTATACCCTATTATAACATGTTCTTTGATTTTTTCAAACTCTTCCGGTGTAAGTTTTCCTGGTTTTTTTAATATATTTCCTGGAATACCTATTTTTCCTAAGTCATGCAAAGAAGCAAATAACTCTATCTGATAAGAAAACTCAGGTGACAACCCTTTATATTTTGCCAGCACTTTAGAATACGCTGCGACTCTTTGAATATGCTGACCTGTATGTTCATCATTGTAGTAGTTGGCTTGTTCCAAAGAATTCAGAAGAGAGTATGTCATACTTTCCAATTCCTGAGTTCTCTCTTTTACTTTTTGCTCTAAAATATTATTTTTTTGCAAAACTTCTCTATTCAACTCTTCTATCTTTTTTTGTTTCTCATACAACTTTATCCCATTTCTTACTTTTAGGTATAATAATTCCTTGTCAATGGGTTTTAGTATATAATCATATACACCTATTGACAGACCTTCTTGTATTTCTTTTTTCTCTGACATACTCGTAATCATAATTATAGGTATATCTTGATACCTATCTATACTTTTTACTGATTTTATAAATTCCATGCCGTCCATTACCGGCATATTTCTATCTACAGTGATAAGCATTATATTATTATGACTGCTTTCTAAAAGCTCAAGACCTACTTTTCCATTCTCTGCAGTTATGCAACTTATGCCTTGTAGTTCTAAGCTTCGTTTTATAATGGCTCTGTTAAATCTCTGATCATCTATTACTAATACCTTGTATTCTAAAGCCAAAACAATCACCTCTCTAAAATTCTAATAAAAGATGTTTTAACTTAAGCATCTCATCTCGTTTCATTATAGCAGTTTCAAAATCAAGTTCTTCTGCCAATTTCCCTATCTCTTTTTCCAATCTTAGTATATCTTTTTCAATATCCTTTTTATTTCTATATACTTTTTTTAATTTTAAATTTTGCTCATCATTTTCTGTCATCAAGCCATAATCAAGATTTATCAAGTCTTTGGATATATCTTTTATTATATTTTCAGGAATTATATTATTTGCTTTATTATATGCGACTTGTTTTTTTCTTCGTCTTTCTACTTCGTCTATTGCCTGCTTCATTGATTTTGTAATCCTATCTGCATACAATATAGCTTTTCCATGTATATTTCTAGCTGCTCTTCCCATTGTCTGTATAAGTGAACGCCTCGATCGTAAAAATCCTTCCTTATCCGCCTCCAGTATTGCTACTAATGATACCTCCGGTATATCCAATCCTTCTCGTAATAAGTTTATACCTACCAATACATCTATCTCGCCTTTTCGCAAAGATCTAATTATATCTACTCTTTCTAAAGTATCTATATCAGAATGCATATACTTTACCTTGACTCCCAGTTCTAGATAATACTCTGTTAGCTCTTCGGCCATTTTCTTAGTCAAAGTAGTCACCAGTACTCGTTCTTTTTTCTCTTCCCGAAGTCGTATCTCTTCCAAGAGATCATCTATTTGAGTTTTTGTAGGTCTTATTTCGATCTCTGCTTCGATAATTCCCGTAGGTCTAAGCAACTGCTCTGCTATATGGTTTTTACTTTTTTCCAGTTCGTAATCACCGGGAGTAGCAGAGATATACACTAACTGCTTTGCTTTTTTTTCAAATTCTTCAAATCGAAGCGGCCTGTTATCAAATGCTGATGGCAATCTAAATCCATTTTCAATAAGACTTCTCTTTCTAGAACGATCACCTCCGTACATCCCACCTATTTGTGGCACTCCAATATGTGACTCATCTATAAATATCACAAAGTCTTTTGGAAAATAATCCAAAAGAGTTGCAGGTGTATCTCCGGATTTTCTATTTGCCAAATAACGAGAATAATTTTCTATTCCTTTACAAAATCCTATTTCTCGTATCATTTCTATATCGTATTCTGTTCGCTGTCGTATTCTTTGAGCTTCAAGCAATTTATTGTTTTTCAGAAAATACTCTTCTTGTGCAAGCATCTCTTCTCTTATCTCTTCTAGCATCTTTTCCAATACATCTTCTTCTGCTATATAGTGTGTTGCAGGCATTATCATCAATCTTTCTATATTTTTTCGTATCTTTTTACCAGTTATTGTATTTATCTCTGATATATCATCCAAATCATCTCCGAAAAACTCCAATCTATAAGCTGTATCCATATATACAGGGTGTATATCCATTGTGTCACCCTTTACTCGAAATTTTCCTCGTTCAAATCCAATGTCATTTCTTTCGTATCTTAGCTCTATCAATCTTTTTATTATATCATTTCGTTTCATTCCTGATTTCAGATCAATAGCCAGCGACATTTTTTTATAAGCTTCCGGTGATCCCAAACCATATATAGCAGATACTGAAGCTACTATTATCACATCTTTTCTAGTAAGTAGAGCTGCTGTGGCTGCATGACGTAGTTTTTCTATTTCTGCATTAATTGATGAATCCTTTTCTATATATGTATCAGTTTGAGGTATATATGCCTCTGGTTGATAATAATCATAATACGATACAAAATATTCCACAGCATTTTCAGGAAAAAATGCCTTATACTCCGAATAAAGCTGCGCAGCCAAAGTCTTATTTGGTGCCATTATAAGAGCAGGTCTATTTATTTTTTCTATTACATTTGCCACTGTAAAAGTTTTTCCCGACCCTGTTACACCTAGCAATATTTGATTTTTATTTCCATTTTCTATCCAATTTGCCAGTTTTTCTATTGCCGGTACTTGATCTCCCATTGGTTGAAATTTAGCTTTTATCTTAAACATAGTTTCACCTGCTTTTTAAAACTTTAGCCGAAACAAATGTTTCGGCTCTCACTATTGATTATACTACTATATTTTCAGCATGTCAACTTCCAAGTTTTCGTATGCAATATAAGAATCCGAAAATATCTTCTTGGCTTCAATCAACTTATTTTCTATATCTTTTTCTAAGTCTTCCGGATCATGATGTGTCAAGTATAGTCTTTTTACATTTGCTGCTTTTGCATTTTCTGCACTCATCTTCGGTGTGCTATGTCCCCAGCCTTGTTTTCTTATGTAAGTCTTTTCGTCATATGCTGCATCATGCACCAAGACATCAGCACCTTTTGCAAATTTCACCAATTTTGTATCTCCACCTATGTAGCTTTCAATATCAGTTGCAAATACAAAAGATTTCCCCATATACTCTATCCTATACACAATTGTCCCATTTTTGGGATGATTATATGCTCGTAATATTTTTACTACTACATCATTCTCATTTATCTCATAATCACTATGGTATTTATTATATAAGATGGGTAAGCTTTGATCATGTTTTTTTATGATGATATCAGTCTCTTTTATATTCACTGCTAATTTCAAAGAACTCATCTCATCAAATGCTATAGGAAATGATGTATACGTCATCGAGCTTGATATAACTTCTTTTATTCCCATATCAAAAAATTTCCCTCCATATATATTTATCCTATATGGTCCAAAATACGCTGGAAGAAATGATGAAAATCCTTCTGTATGATC
>CAZDNU010000262.1:0-3321 GCA_964506865.1 uncultured Fusobacteriales bacterium
GCATTTCACTCAATTTTACTGTCTTATCCTCTGTCTTGACAGCTCCAATACAACTTTCCTCTAAATTGAAATAATTCCCTTCATCTATCAGAAACATTACTCCGTCGTCTTTTATAATATTCAACAAAAAGTAAGCGATAGATATAAATATCTTGATTGTATTTTCCTCTTTTTCCATATATTTCATAGTATTTACATACAGACGAAATAGCTTTTCATTTTTTTCTCTTTCTTCCAGATAAGCATCTAAAAATTTTGCAAGATACAAAGCTATATTTACTGTAGTCATATTACTTCTTATCCTCATAAATGGATATTTCAACTCAAAACTATTGCATGAATATAAGCTAGAATTTTCTCGTTCATTTACAATGAATTCACTGTAATTAATAATATCACTTGCAAAGCCTTCTCTTTTTTTACTTTTTCGTATTCCTTTTATAAATATTGAAATTTTTCCTAAATTTTTGCTTACAACTTTGATTATTCTGTCAGATTCACCAAAATCTATTTTTTTAATAACTATACCTTCAGTTTTAATAATTTTCATAAGATATATCCCTTGTTTTCAAAAGCAATTCTACGCCTTTGCTTGTCCCTATTCGATCCACACCCATTTTTATATATTCCACAGCTGTATTATAATCTGAAATTCCGCCAGCTGCTTTTATTTTTATTTTGCCCTCAACAGTTTTTAGCATCAATTCAACTACCTCTTTTTTGGCTCCATATTTTCCAAATCCAGTAGAAGTTTTTACAAAATCTGCTCCTATTTTAGTTATTATATTACATGCTTTGATTATTTCATCATCAGTTAAATAGCAAATCTCAATTATAACTTTCATCACTTTATTATGGAGTAGTTCACGCAGTCTTATTAATTCATTTTCCACTATATCATATTGTTTTGATTTGAATGCTGATATATTAAAGACAATATCAAATTCATCTGCTCCATCATTAATGCCCTCTTGTGCTTCCAATATTTTTGTAGCTGTCTTCGAAGCCCCTAAGGGAAATCCTATTACAGTGCATATTTTCACAGTGCTTGCTTCTAGTAGTTGTTTGGCATATGTGACATAGTATGGATTTACACACACAGAAGCAAAGTTGTATAACTTTGCTTCTTCACACATTTTTTTTATTTGTTCTTTATCTGTATCAGCTTTCAATAGCGTATGATCTATATATTTATTTATTTCCATATTTTTTGCTCCTCATTATATTTCAAATTCATCGTCCGCAAGCTCTAAATTTATTTCCACTTTTTCAATTATTAACTCTGATATGACATTTTTCCCGTCATATACCTCTATTTTATGTGGAAATTTTATTTTATCATTTAATTTTTTATATTCACTAAATATAACTTTTTCAGAATCACTATAAACTATTTCCTCGATACATTTTTCTTTTTCGTTTATTACAAATAATTTCCCACCATATATAAATTGATTATTATCTACTTTTTCAAAATCTACTTCTTTTAAATCACTTATTAATTTTATTATATAATTTTCTTCTTCACTTATCTCTTCTTCTATTCTTTGGTCAAACATAGGTATATATACTATTTTTTTGTTATTACGATATATATATTTTTCCCCTTCATTGATATGCGGCAATATTATCTCTTTTACAATTAAGTTTGGAAGTATTGCCTTCAATGTGTATTTTTTTTCTTTTGCAGTATTATTCAATTGTCTAGTTTCTTTTATTTGCATCTTAAATGTTTTTATCTTATTAAAATCATTTCCATATGCTATACAGGATACAAAAACCAGCATTGATATAAGTAGCTTTTTCATAATTATTCCTCCTATTTTTTACAACTTACATGTCTTATTTGCAAACTTATATTTCTGTTTTTTTATTCTCATTTTCAGTTTTTTCATCTTCGCTTTCGCTTTTTAATTCCTCTATTTCTTTTTTTATTACAATTACTTCATTTATATCAGTAATACTATATGGTAGCCGCACATCTATCCCTTTGTATAGATAGTTATCTTGGCTGTTAATACGTCCTACTACTCCCACAAACAAACCTTTGGGATATATATTACTAATTCCAGACGTAAGTAATTCGTCACCATTTTGTATCTTTGAATCAATTATTATGTACTCCAAATCAAGTTCTTTATTGTTATTACCATTTAAGATTCCTAAATTTTTCTGATCTTTTGTTATTACACTAACCTTAAACGACTCTCTTGTGATCAAATCAATCTTTGATCGGTTTTTTTCTACCTCAACTACTCGTCCAAGAAGGGCACCATCTTTTAATGCAATCATGTCTCTTTCGACTCCGTCATTTTCGCCTTTATCAATATATAAACTCTCATATATGCTCATTGAATCTCGATAGTCTACGTTTGCTATGATAAACTTGTACTTGATTGTTTTTACTATATTCAATATCTCTTTTAAGCGTTTATTCTCTTTTTCCATTTCTTGATATTCCAATAACCGCAACTGCAACTCATAGTTCTTACTTTGAAGGCGTTTCGCTTCTTGAATAATATCATTTATATTTTTCAAGCTACTAATATTACTTTTGGTAGTATATGTGATATCATATACTTTACTTTTAATCGGATAAAATATATTTCCGATTGCTTTTCCAAATTGAAATATACCATCACGAAAAAGGTATAAGCCAAGTATTAGTAAAGCTACAAAGAATAAATTTGGTAAGATCTTATTTTGTTTATCTTTTTTCAATCGCATTATTGTATCTCCTTTACTATTTGAATCAATAGTTTAGATAATGCAACTAAATCATCTACTTTTATGTTTTCCTCAGTTGTATGAACTTTTGTCATCCCTATTCCTAAGTTTACAGTATTGATTCCTTTCGAATTATATATATTTACATCGCTTCCGCCACCTATTGATCTTTCCTCATATTTCAAAGAAGTTTTCTCACATGCCGACTTTATGATTTGCATTATTTTTTCATTACTTTTTATCTCAAATCCATCATATTCTCTCACTATCTCATAATCAAATCGCGCATTTTCAGTTAACGCTGTATCTTGGCACACTTTAAATAAATTTTTACATAATTGCTCTACTTCATTTTCATTATAGCTTCTAGCTTCACCTTCTATAAGCACTTCTTCCATTACAATATTGCCTGCATGACCACCAGATATTTTACCAAAATTAATAGTACTTGCATCGTTTATCCTACCAATCTTTACCTTATTTATAGCTTTGCTTGCAACCATTAGCGCATTTATACCTTTTTCCGGTTCCATCCCTGCGTGAGCTGCCTTCCCTATAAATTTTAGCTTAAATGTATTGTGATATGGGGCTTGT
>CAZDNU010000263.1:0-1782 GCA_964506865.1 uncultured Fusobacteriales bacterium
GGCTTATTATTGATCACACACATAGCTACGACCCTACGGTAATTTTCTATATTCTGTTTATTTCATATATTTTTTCTTTATTTTATCTAAAATTTTTTCTTTTGAAATCATTCCATAATCTAGTTGCATGGAAAATGCATATTGCAAAATTTTTCTAAATTGAGGTCCCTTTTTTATTCCCAGCGCAATAAGATCTTTCCCATCTATAATATTATCTTGTTTACTATAGCTATCGATATATTTGACAATATTATTTTTTACTTCCAGATTACGAGAAGTTAAAAATATCAAAAATATTATTTCAGCTGCTAAGTCCGACAATATTTTGTATACTTCTGATGGTTTCACCTCTTTATTTGATATTTTTTGACATATTTCTTCTCTTTTTAGCCTTCCATAATTGTATTTTCGTATAAATTTTCCATTAAATACGAATTTCTCAAAAACTTTATTCAGCTCATCTGTTGTCAGTTCTTCTAACAAAAGTAAAAAATATATTATCCATTTTTCTATATTAAGTTTCGCTATTAAATCAGTATTTTTCTCAAGATTTTCTATATCTTCTTTCATTTTATCACTTAAACTTATATTTGGATGCACTGCCCGAAGTATTCCATATTCAAAGAGTTTATATACCGCTTTTTTAGAGTTCTTTTCACTTAATATTATCTTTAATTCCTCTTTTACTCTTTTCCAGGTTAATTTTTCTAAAAATCCTTTTTCTATTGCATCAATCATAAATTTATGAGTACTTTCTTCTATATCAAAATCATATCGTACTGCAAACCTTATACCTCGTATTATGCGTGTAGGATCCTCTACAAAGCTTAAATTATGCAATACTCTTATCTTCTTTTTGTTTAAGTCATCATAACCTTTAAAATAATCTATAAGTTTTCCAAAATCTGCATAGTCTATCTCCACAGCCATTGCATTTATTGTGAAATCTCTTCTATACAAATCTTGTTTGATATTGCCACTCTCCACTGTAGGTAGCGATGTGGGATATTCATAATATTCTACTCGTGAGCTTGCCACATCTATTTTAAAACCATCTTCTAAGACCACTACTCCAGTTCCAAACTTTTCATGTACTACTACCTTTGCTGCCTTCAGCTTTTCTCCAAGCTCTTTAGCAAATGCAATTCCATCTCCTTCAACCACAATGTCTACATCTATATTTTTTATTCCCAAAATCATATCTCGTACTATACCACCTACTAAGTATGCTTTTTCTTTTCTTACCTGAGATACTTCTTCAATCTTTTCAAGCTTTTCATATATAAATGTATCTATGTTTTCTTTAATAGTATTCTTTATGTTTTCTTCAAACTTTATCTCTTCTTTTAGAGTTCGTTTTCGTTGTTCATATATATTTCGCAAAATATCTGTACGAGTAACTATTCCAAGTATTTTCCCGTTTTCATTTACCACTGGAACTCGTCCTATATCATTTTCTATCATTATCTTTTTTAATATTTCCATGGGGCAGTCAGGTTTTACAGTTATCGCATCAAATGCCATATACGCCTTCACAGGTGCATTTCCAAACCCATGCATCATTGCTTTATCAATTTCTCTTCTAGTGATCAGCCCTACTATTTTTCCATTTTCAACCACTGGCAAACCTCCATAAGCAAATCGGATTATTGTCTTATATGCATCTTTTAGCTTGCTTTTTTTCGTGACTGTTTTTACTGGCTTTTGCATAATATCCTTTGCCAGCTTATTGCTTTTTAAATTCGATATTACATAGTTTTTCATTTCACTGTATATTTTTTC
>CAZDNU010000264.1:0-24020 GCA_964506865.1 uncultured Fusobacteriales bacterium
ATTATCTTTATCAGCTTTTACCAAAGTAACATAATGTTCTAAGTCAAACATTCCACTATCACCATTAGGATGACCTAGAGGTAATCCACTGATAATATCATTTGTAATTACACCACTTAAACCTTCATGCGTTAATACATCATAGTCTAAAAGATCAAATTCATGTATATCACCATTACTGTCTACATTGTCAGATAGTTTAGCTCTTAAGATTAATGCAGCAATTTCTTCTGCATCTTTATCTCCATTAGCTGCATCTTCAAGAATATCCAGAAAATCTTTCTTAGATATTGAGTCTATATTTTTATCGATTTTACTCTCTACTTGATTATCGATCTTATTCCTGCTATCTTCAGAGAGTTCTACAACAGCAGAATATTTGTATTCTTCCTCTAAGTTGTATATGGTAGAAGTCTTAATAGCTGTATATGACTCTGTTTCTTTATCATATTTGATTATATCAGCATAATGATCTGTAAGATGATCTGTCAGATTTTTTTTATATTTATCAAGAGCTCCTGCCTCACCATTTTGTTTTGCAGCATAATAGGCTCTTAATCCTGTATTCTGTGCATTAGTAATAGCATTAATCTGAGAAGTAAGATCACTAATAATCTTTTTCTGTATTTTCTCTTTCTTAGTGTTATAATCTATACCTTGATAATCACTGGTAACTTCACTAAACATCTCTTCGTAATTATCACGTTGATAGATTAAATCCTGCTTAAGTGCTTCCATTTGAGTACTTAGTTCATCAACTGATAAATTTTTCCCTTTATTCAATAAGTTCATAACCAGTGCAGGAGCCATTTTATCTGTTTGAATAGTGTTTGTATCACCAATCTTTACTTCGTGATAAGAGTACAGCTCTATAGAATCACGGATACCTTCATCATATTCTAATTTTTCTCCTTCTTTAGATATAACCGTAAATTCTTCATATACTACTGTTTTAGTACCAAGTTCTGGATGCTCTTCTGAAATATTTTCTGTTTCTGTTCTAGTTGTAGCGAAGACAGAATCTCCTTCCATTGAAACCATTACCTTCATATTATTATCAGAAGCATCTAGGTCTGTAGTATTAAATACAGCTCCTTTAATATCTATAAAATTACCAACTTTTTCATGTTCAAGACTGATTTGTAATACTTTACCATTTTCATCTTCACCAATTATTCCGGTATTTATATCTTCTTCGAAAGTACCCATCTCAACAATATTATCTAACATCTTTTCTTTGAAGTATTGAGTCTCTTCATAAGTTAAAGCTTCTCCTGTAACTATTTTTTTAGCAATAGCCACTTCTTTACTACCTTCATTTTCCCATGATTTTACAAATTCATCTTTTACAAAACGTATTTGATCCCAGTCATTGATTAATGCATCTACATTTATTATACCTCCTGCAGTAACATTGTTATATGCTCGTAGATCTTTTACTACATTATTTATTGTTGCTTGGTCTACATTACCTTGAGTATATATATTTTTCCAATTTCCAATCTCTTTTAATATATCAGCAACCTTATCTTCATCACTTAATGTTTTTACTTTCTTATGTACATTAAGCCCTTCGGATACTAATTGAGTAATATATTTTACATCTGTAAAATCTGTTCTCACATGATGACCATCTTTTGGATTATAGTTATTTTGCCATAGATTAAATCCGTTATATGACTCTGCTTGATATTGTGATGTAGCATCAGAAACAAATGCTGTTCCTGACGCATTATGCTCATGCCTGCTAATATCATACACATATCCTACTTTTGCTCCAACATTAAAGTCAAGATATTCTGCATTTTCCTTATACTTTGCATCGGTTTTATCTGTATTAGCTTTAAACTTATACTGCGTTGCAAAGTCCATTCCAACAGCATTATAATAATCATCTGCCTTATCACCATATACATAATTTACTCCTGCAGTATTTATATATTTATCATTCTCATTTACTAACCAATTAACATCAGCTGCAACTTCTCGTCCACCATAAGTAACTGAAGCATTATTTGGCATCCAAGATGCATTACTGGAATTTGTTTCATATGTTAGTGATATACTAGAAGTTTCTCTTATGTTGGTCCAAGAGAATCCTTCCGATCTATCTATCATAAAATTAATATTTCCACCAAATCCCACAGTAGGGTCATATCCTGCTTCCAGACCAACCCCTCCTTTAGAAGTATCAAATACTAAACTACCGTACATAGAACTATTTCCAAAATCTTTTGAAAGTCTTAATTCACCTGCTGAATCAATTTTAAGTTTCATACCTTTATACTGTATTCCTCCTGCAACTGTTAGATCTCCACTGTCTAAGTTGTAGTTAAAACCTCCACCAACGTATTTGCTTACATTTGCAGAAGCTCCAACTGACTGTATAAACTGTCCTTCGGTACTTAATCCAATACTAAGATTCATAGTTTCATTTGCAAAAGGGAGAGGTATATTAAATTGTGCATTACCCATATCGATTAACTCTACAGTGGAAATAGCTGCATCTATTGCAGCAAACTTTAGTGTTGCCAGGAAAACATCTGCTGCTCCGGGAACTACAAACATAGAAGCAATAGATACTGCCGCATGAAGAGCTCCATACATTTTTTTCTTTTTTTCCAGTTTATTTTTTACTCTTACCAGATGATTAGACAGATTATCTAGTCTTAATTGTAAACCTTCATTTCTGCTATATTCCAACTCTTCTAATAAGTTGTCATATTCTGTTTGTAATCTATTTACTTCATTATTAATAAGGTCCACACTATTTTTTTCATCAAACATAAGAGCAAGACTTTTTAGATATAATCTGTAGTCTGCTTCTGTCATATCGTCAGCTGTAAGTTCATAGTTATTACTATTATTGATTGTATACAAGTAATTTTGTATCCAATCATTATCAATAGGGAATACAGTCTTATTAATATTATCTATCTGTATGTTCTGATTGCTCTTGACTATACTGAAAAGACATACTATCCCTGATTCTGTACTAGTTGTTTTACCTGATCCTGTATTTATGGTTATAGCTGTTTCTGTACTACCCTCTATTAATCCTGTCATTACTTCACTTTGACCGTATTGGAAACTAGCTGTTTGTTTTGCTGGTTCAAATGAAGCTGATATACTATCTATAACAAAGAATCTACCTCTTACTCTTACTGGTGCCGGACGAATTGTCTTTTTATATGTAATATCATACCAAAGAGAATAGTTAGCACCAGGAGGAGAGCCATATTGCTGACCGTCTGAACTATTAAAATCTTCTTCTCCTCTAATTAATACTGTACCTCCGGGTACATCTATCTCTATAGTTTTTCCTAGTGGATAAGGAAGTTGTGAAAGCTCTATAGGTCGGTAATTCTCTATTACTAGGTCTTTCCCATAAGCTGCGTTATCGTTTTCCACTATTTTTTTCAAGAATATAGGGACATCTTCACCTTTTTTATTCTTTACAGTTCTGTAAATAGGGAATACTTTGGATATTTCATCTTTAGCATCTTGATCTCTATTATCTTTACTATTGTAATTATAAATTGCAACCTCATCATCGCCTACTTTTTCTACATCAATAATAGAACTACCGTCATAACTTATCTTTGGTATAGGTATGGCATCATTATGGAATGTAAGGGTAGTCATACCAAAGTTTACTTCTGAATTATATAGATCTTGATACTCTGTAGCAAACTCTGTTGTAGACTTTTCATCAAAATCATATAGTGAATTCATTGTACTGTTAAATTCAGCTATATATGTAGGTGCTGTTTTTGCATCATAAAATTGTTCTTGGTTATAGTCAGCAGTACCCTCTATTTTAAATAGATTTTCTTTGCTTCCTGTATTTCTATTTAAAGTAAGCTCGATCTCTTTTACCTTGTATGTTACCAGGGCATTTTCTATACCACTACCACAGAAATTCTCGTCACTATTACTATCTGCATCTATATCCAGTTGTTTCAAGAAATAGTTTTTAGCATAAGTATTAGCATTAACTATATCATCTCGTGATGGGTTTAATATACCTGATCTTTTAGCCTTATCACTTGTGTATGATATATTTGGACTAGTCTCTTTTATATCCAGCTTTACTACTTGATGTATTGTCTCTACACCATTTACACTCGTCTTATATACTAACTTAGCATTATCTACAAAGTTTTCTATTCTATTGTAGTCAATGGCTCCACCTGTAATATCATCTGCTTCCAATTCCATTAATTCCACAAGATGAAACTTACTGTATCTTGCAGGAATATGTACTCTATTTAAGATTATATCTTTTGTAATAGATGTTTCTATATCCCAATTTGTATATACCGCAGCACTTGAAGTATATGTTCCGTTTTTAGTAGGTATATTTTGTAGCTCTATAATATACTTAGCATTTTCATCATCTACATATGGAAAATATGACTCTGTATCAAGTGTAAGTGCTACATAGTTAAATCCAATACGTTTTAGTTCAAAACTATCTATCTTCTCCAGTGTTTTATTTACTATAGCAGGGAAATCGTCTCTTTGTACTACTACAAATCCATTCCTTGCATAAACTCCTTCACTAATAGAGTAATCAAACTCCTTTCTGGTATACAAGCTTAAATCAAATTTAGCATTATTACCATCTATTCTATCTAATTTCAAATCTCTGTTATAGTAATAACCATCTTGTACTGCCAAAGCATTATTCAATGCTTCAAAGGCTGTAGCTCCAGTAGGACTATCATATATATACTTGATATTTTCATCTGTAATATTAAGTTTTAATTTTAGATTTGAATATATTCCAGCAGGGTTATCTTCTTTATTATAAGTAGATATATTTACTTTAGCATTAAAGTTAGACATAGCTTCTATAGGTCCTTGTTCCAAAACTATCTCTTCATCTACTATTCCTAATGCTCCTTCTGGTTGTAGTACAAATGAATTTACCTCTTTTTTCAGCTTAAAGAATATATCTTGTATCTCTCCTGCTACAGTTTGATATATTACCGCACCCATAGTTGTAGGCTCAGAATTTAAATATTGGAAATTAAAATCCTCTTTTACAGTAATCTGTATACCTGATAGAGTATCAGTAAGCTTAATATTTGGTTCTATAGCAATGTATATATTTTTTTCTCCGCCTCCATCTTCACCATAGATAGAGTTAATATAGTTTCTATTCTCTTCCTCTTTAAATAAAGGGATCTCTACAAAGGTAGCCATAGGGCAGGCACTAAAATTTCTTCTTGAATAATTACTGATTAATCTACCAACAGATCCTTCAAATAGTACGCTGTCATCTGTATATATAGTTATCTTATCTTCATTATCATATCTGTCATAATTAACATATTGATCAAAGAAAGCTTGTGTAGAGCTTTGCGTCTCTAAGAAGTTTCCTTCTGATATACCGCTAAGTAAGTCTCTCGAATTAAAAGCTATTCTCAAGAATTGATTAGTTTCTTTATCCATATTAATTGGATATGTAATTATATTGCTTCCATTATTAGTAGTGTTATTTTTCATTTCATATTGTGAGAAACTAAGTGTATATCTTGAATTATTGTCTGCAGATAGTGATCTTCTTATAGAATTCACATTTACTATGATTTGAGGAAAGTTTTCTATCCCGTATACATTTTCATTATCTATATATTTAGTCATAGTATCTTGTATTATTTCCATTTCATCTTTACTTACTGCATCATCTATAGATACAATCTCACTTTCGTCATCCACCAGTTCTACATAGTAATCTCTACTACTATATCCTGATATCTCGTCTGTTTCACATGCCAGGGAATAGTTTAATACTATTGTAGAATCATCTTTTAGACTAGGGTATTTTTCTAATGTAGTTTTTAACTTTGCTATCTCTATTACTATATAATAGTATCCATCTTCATCCGGATATATCTTATATAGGGTAGGGCTTCCATTAAAATCAATAAAGTATTCTCGTATACCTTGAGTAACAATACCGCCTTGTTCACCGTAAAATATAGAAAAATCAGATATTAATACGTTCTTTAAAGCTTTGTCATTATATTTATCTACTTTTATTTTGATATATTGTGTTTCATCTGTTTTTACAAGCTTAATTTTTTCATTGTCTATATCTCCACTTGGACTAGGCAAGATAATATCTGATGCAAAGTCAGTGGCAATCTGTTTATATATTCCAAAGATACGAATAGGGGAGTCAAAGTGACTACTTACAGCACTTTCTACTTCCATATAATTATCCTGGAAATATTTACTTGTATTATTAAATTGATATTTTTGATTTATATCATTTTGTATTGCTTCTATTATATTACTATCTGATACTTCATGGAACTGGTTTGTCACACCATCCATATTACCTGTATCTGTTTTCATACTGATAAAGTCTATATCTGTAACTTCTCCATTTGTAAATTGGAACGGCATAATCTTTGTCTTTCCATCATTGGAGAAAGTATATGTTGGTGCAGGATTATCTTCATCAATATATGTTGTTCCCGGTAATACACCATAAAATCCATCACTATCTTTAAACATAGGTATCGATAGGGGAATAATCTTATCAAGCAACTTAAATGGTTTTATTATTTCACTTCCATCTTCTTGTATCTGTTTGGCTATACCATAATATATTATTTGACTACCATAATCAAATGCACTATTTATCTCTACATCATCACATGGCAAGTTATTTAAGAATACTAATTCTTTAAATTGTGTCTCTATAGCTTGGTAATTTTCTGTAGCTTCATCTTCAAAATTATGTTTTAGATTGAGTAGAGTGATTTTTGAATAGAAAGCTTTTTCAGGATCACCTTTCACTATTTCTGATACATTATTGTATGCTTCATTAGACTGGTTTGCATAGAATTTTTCTACTTCCAAAGCTTCTTGTACACTTGATAGGGGATTTTGATTCTCTATCTTATCAATATTTTCTATTTCAGATGCAATTGCTTTGGCTATTCTTGCAAAATTAATAGCTGTTTCTGCTGTAAGGGCATTTTGTCTTGCTGTTTCCAATCTATCTTTATAGTCTTGTAGTAGTTTATAGTAATTAGTTTGTGTATATAGATTAAAGTTAGCTTCTCTTGTCTCTTTATTTGGGTTTACAAAGTTTACAGAATACCCATATTTTGAAATATATTTCTTAGAAGAGTGAGCTATTATATCTACTAAGTTGATCATAGAAGTATTATTTTCATAAGCTCCTTCAGTTGCCTTCATTGATATCACTTTTGCAATATCTTCCATAATATTTTCTTTAGCTTTCTCTAAATTTATTTGAGGGTTCTCTTCTATGTATATCTCTTCCAGTACTCCTTCGCTATTTTTTTTATAAAAATAGAATTCAATCTCAAATTGAGGTATTATACCAACAGTGCTTTCTGCTTCCGGGGTCAGACTTTTAAAGTTTACCTCATTACATTGATATACCACATATTCTTCTAGTGAATTACCCATACTATCTGTAAGAGGGATTTTACCTTTAATATATGTTTTGGCATCATCCAGCAATACTATTCTTGTTTCTGTAAACTCTTTGCTGACTATATTGCTATCATCATGTATTAGGGTAGGTTTTGAATTTACTAACACAGATGGTATCAATGCATTATTTAATGTTTCTTCCGAATCATCTATTAAGTCTAATACTTGTCGAGTATTTATATCTATTCCTATTATTTTTTTATAGAATGTATACCTATCACCAAAGTAGGGAATAGTATCTTGACCTACTGTATATTGTGATAAGTCATTCATAACAAATAGGGTATTTGGTAACTTAGTAAGACCTTTTTCTATTGTGTTTAATGCTGTATACTCATCTGTTTGATTATCTCTTGCATGTAAACTTACTTTATTAAAGTCAAATATCTTATATCCTCTTAATGGTCCTGCTTTTTCGGTAATATAGAATTTCTTACACTCTTCCGGTATTATATCAAAACCACGATTGGCATCTGCTTTTTTCCAATGAGTATTTAGTTTTTCTGCATTATTAAAGATGTTAACAGATATACCATCAAATTTTGTAGAAGATAAGTTTTCTAATTTGTCAATATTTTCTTTTTTTGATACAGAGGGCATAATTGTATAAAATATTTCTTCAGGGGTTTTTTCTATATATTCATCCATTGGCATTGTGTATACAAGGGCGCTATCAGTAGTAGCTGTACTTTTATCACTATATTCACTTCGTAAGCTTAAATTTAATAATGGCTCTCCAGGACCTATAGTTTGTTTTTCTAAATGTGAGTAAAATCTAATTTCAGCATTATCTTGAGTGTACCATATCCAATTATCACCAAAGTATTCATCATATATTGATTGATTGCTATGTACTAAATCTTTAGATGAATCTATATTATTATTAAATTCTTTTTCCAGTATTTTTTGAAAGTCTTCATAATTAGCACTATTCACTTTGTTTAAATGGAAATTAGTTCTAATGCTAAAATCTATATCATATTTTTTACCTGGTATCATAGCACCTATTTTACTTACTTTTAGATAATCGGCTAAAATATTTGGTAGGTAACATTCATTTAAAGTAGTATTTCTAATATCTATCTCCACGTCATAATCAAATATTAGATCATATGTTTTATTTACAACGTTTCGAAATTTATTTTTATATTCAAAGACAACATCATTGGCTCCATTTTTACTAAATGCTGTTCTTTCTATATTACTGTATGAGATTCGATCCCATTGGTTTTTATCTTCTTGTGTTATAGTAGGCGGTTCAAATAGCTTTGTAGCCATATCACTTTGCTCTATAGTAGTAATATATAACGTATCACTACTATATTCATCGGTACTATTCAAGGCATAGATACCGTAAGTATATGGATTATTGTAGCCAATAGGGGCTACAAATATATTTTGATTTGAAACAATTTCTTCTGTTTCTTCCAGTACATCATCCAAAGTTTTTTCTTCTTCGTCAGATATATTTCCTTGATCTTTTTCTACATTTATTGAAGGATTAGAACAAATTTTTGTTATGCTTTGAGCAAATTTTAATAAGTCCTTTGTTTTTCCTACTACTTCACCTAATAATTCACCATCTATTACTTCTATATATTTATTTAATAGCCTTTTTACTATAGGCTCTGCTTGTAAATTATATTGCTCTCTTATCTCATTAGAGTTATATCCAAAAGCAGCAGCTGAACCTGGTATTGTCTTGTTAATGTAAGAATTTAAATTGTTTGGCAATTTTGCTAATACGTGACTCTTTAAATTTATCCCTAACATACTAGGATTATTATAAATTAAATCTTCTGGCTCTTCTATATCTAGCGAATTTGGATCTTTTGAGTTGTATTGCTGTATTAAGGATAAAGCATTTACAAATTCATTATCTGTATTTGGTATATACACGTTTACTTCCAACTCTTCTATATTTGTATAAAAGAATTCTCTATTCATTTTTTGTAAATTAATTGTTTTATATATCGGTGCTATTCCATCTTCCTCTTTTATAAAAGTAAAAGTTGTATTGCCAGGACGAATAATATTATCTTGATTTTTATCCAAAACTAATCGATAACCTTCTAATTTAGCAGGGTTTCCGTTAATCAAAAAATCTGTTATATATATTGTCTTATTTTCCGTCCCTTTGCCTACTACATCAAATACTACATTTTCAGGTATTCCTATAAAGTCTAAATTTACTATTATAAGTGGATAGTTTTTAAATCTTGTAAGATTATACATATTTTGTTTTGTTTCATATAAAAGGGTTTTGCTATTTTCAACAGGATAATTAATTTTTGATTTATTCATGCTTTCATTATATTCTATTAAAGTAGGAAAGATAAAGCATCTATTATCATCTAAACTTGAATTGAATTTACCATTAATTTTTTTGTCTGTATTTTTCAAATATACATCTGTATTTCTAGTTTCTAATAAATCTTGTCTATGATTCATTATCAAGCTTTTTTCAGCCATATCAATTTCACGGCCATTTTGATGAAGGGCTACATCTCCTGTACTTATAGTTAATATCTTTGAACCAGGATCATAACTAGCCTTATATCCATGATAATAACTTTTTCTTAAGACATAGATATCAGATATAATATTATCAAATATATCTTCCATATCATCTATTAGTTTTTTTGTATCACCATAATTTTTTAGTGCTACATCTTCAATATATAGCTTCGTTACTTCATCCTGAGCAGACGAGATATATTGTCCTGTTACTTCAGATACTGAGAATTTTTCTGCTTTAAATTCATATGGAACATCTAATTCTTTAAAATATTCTCCCAAAAACTTAGTAGCATTATGATTTACAAAGTTTATATCAAATATAAAATCTGTATAGTTTATTGTATTTGGATAATATGGAGTTCCATTAGGAGAATGCAGTAGAGAACTATAATCATATGCAGATACAGAATTTTGAGTATATTGTACCTCTAATTTTACATTTTCAGGGTTAAAAGTCCTTATTTCACTACTTTTTACAGGATTTTCTATATTACCTTTTATGTATAGCAAATTATCTTTTGCTTCCAACTCTTTTACAAATAGTAAAGTTTGTTTTTGTTCTCCTTGATGGTTTTTTATCTCGAAACTTTTCATTTTTGCATGTTCCAATGCTAAAGCAAGATTAAAAACCATATGTGTTGTATCTTGTAATTGGGGTAGGGCAAGCGAATCTATCCCCAAAGGCAGTTTAGCAAAGTTATTTTGAGAATATTTATTTAGCCCTATACTGTCATACGGACTTAAATATCTTGTATAGTATTCTCCCATAGTATCTGATGCATATTTTTCATCTCTATCTTCATGTAATATTAGACTGGTACTTTCTTTTATATCAAACTCTAATTTCTTTTTCAAAAAGTAATCAAAGAATACCTTATATTCATTTTGACCTGTCCAATCATCTATTACCAAGTTATGAAATCTATCAGGGTTATTTACATCATTTCCTACAGCAGAAATATATTGATTTATATAGTAATCACTGCCCGGATTGTCCATATAGTCGCTTGGATTAAGTGAATCACTTGCCAAATTTATTACGCTTATTATTGTTAATAGGATCAAGATTAATAGTTTTTTCATTTACTAATCTCCTTTCCTATTGTAAAGTTAGCAGATACACTTTCATTATATCCAAAACTGCAACTATATCCTGTAGAAGATGAGTATACTGCATTATAGTTTTTAAAATAATTTGTAAGTTTTTTCATAATTGAATTATTTTTTTGAACTCTTTTTCTATATTTTCTTAAATTATTTTTATTCATTTATTTATCAACTCCTACATCAATTCTGCTAGTCTTTTTTCAAAGTCTGTAAGGTTATTTAAACCACTTAGATCATTTCTAAAAGTGAAATTACCTCTTACTATTTTCATATGTTTTAAGAAGTAGGTGTTATCATACTCTCTTAGATAATCCACAGCAACAGGGAATACCCTCTCAAAATCATCTTTTGACTTTGCACAAGTCAAACTAAGTCCAATAAAAGCAGCTCCATATCTTGCATTCAAATCTTTATCTGATTTTACAAGAGGGGATAGGCTTATACAATAATTTACATTTTCTAGTAATAAAGCCATCTCTACATCCATCTGTTTATACTTTGATATCTCTTTTAAGATTATCTCTGCTTCACTCATTGATATTCGAGCCAGTGTAAGCATATATAGCTCTTTTAAGTAGGTATTATTTATACTGGCTGTTTTTACAATAAGGTCACGTTGCCTCTTTATATTGAATTTATATCCGGCTTTATAATTCTTATATAGGCTTCCTACACCTTCAAATGCTATCATGTCCATAGCCATTTTCGAAGACTTTATTAGACGGCCATAAACTTCTAAATATTCTATTATCTCATCGGGTGCATCTAACTTTGATTTTATCTCTTCAATACTTACATTTTTACTACTCTTTGTTTTTCCATACTCAAGAGCTTTACTTGTTATCTCATTTAAGCTGTTTGCTAATTTACTTGAGAAAGCAGGGTAGGGAAGTAGTTTATATATTTTCAAATCAATTTGATTATCTTTTAATGATGCTTCTTTTAAAATTCTTGCATTTTTTTCTGTATTAGAGAAATTTGCAATTAAGCTGTACTTAAAAGTTAAAGGATTATCATTTGAGATATACTTTACAGCTTCTTTTATATCACCTTTATTTAGAATTGATAAGTATTTTGAGATTTTATCTAACTCTTTCTCTTTTGATAATTTTTCCAGTAAAATATTTGTACTGTCAGGTGTAAATAGGGTATCTATTGCAAAGTTTACATCTGTGTAAAATTCATCCCTATTTTTAAACTTTATTTGTTCTTTTAAAATATGTATAAATTTAGATACTTCATATTTACTACTTATTTTGTAGTCTTGACTACCTACACTGTTTCTAACCTTATAGAAGCTATTTTCAGGGTAAGCAGTCAAGATTAAGAGGGGTTTGTATGTTAAGATATTTTCACTCAAGGCTACATTTGAAAACATAAAAGTTATGTAAGCTTTGTTTTCAACTTGAGAAAAATAATCATAAACAGTTCTTTCAATTTCTTCATTTCTTTCTGTTTTTAACGATAAATAGACTATCTTTTGAATAAATAAAAATTCTTCTAAGTGAGAGAGATTATCTCGAAATTTTTTAAATGTTTTATAAAGTTTATTTGGATTGTTTTCATTAGAATGTTTAAAAAAATGTTTTAGATTTTCATTAGAAATTTGATATTCGTTGTCGGACAATTCAAAGATATTGTTTGGATTAATTCCTATTACGCCTGGTATTACACGAAAATATTCTCGCACAGCATCTTTCTTTACACTATAAAATGGATAGGATATGTCTGGTTTTAATACCAGCTGTGATTCTTTAACTTTTAGTATAGTCTCTTTTCGAGGTATTAGCACGTTATACTCCTTGGAATAGCTTAATAAAGTTAATATTACAAAAAATAAGCAAAAAAAGTTTTTCATAATTTCCTCCTTGTATATAATATTTTATTTATGGTTTCAATTAGTTTTTAATTATAAAAAAGTTTGAAAAGTTTAGATTTTTTATGAATTTATAGAAATTTTGAAATATCGCAGAAAAAATTATATCACAATCAGTTGTAATTTTCAATCTTTTTTTCTATAGCGTTTTTTTTTCATTTACATTCTTCCAAAAATATGCTAAACTATTTAGGCAAATTTCAACTATTATTTATATCAAATTCTAAATCCGGAGTCGAATAATGAATATCTTTCTTTTTAGCATACTTGCTATAATTCTTTTATTTTTATCAATTAAATACATTAATAATACTAAAAATATCGAAATGAATTTATCAAAAAAGGTTCAATGGTATGAACTAGTAATACTGTTTTTTATTATCATAATTTTTTTCCTAACACAGGTTGCTATAAATTCTTCTATAAATTTTCAAAATAAAGGTTATATTTTATTTTTGTTTCTATTATTTATAAGTTTTATAGATTTAAAACGAAAATATATTCCAGATATTTTTTCAATTTTACTTATAATTTTTGGAGTATCATATTCAATAATATCAAATCACTTAGAAATAGATCTCAAAAATTCTCTTTTTCTTGCTTTTCCTTCTTTAATTTTATATTTTTATGGAGATAAACTATTTAAAACTGAGTGCATTGGAGCAGGAGATATAAAATTGATTTTGGGATTAGGATTTTTTTTTACCGATATCACAGTTTATGATGTATATATATATTATGCCTTGGCATACCTTATCGCCTTTCCAATTGCCATTTATTTACTTTTCAATCCCAAAAGTAAAAAGTTCATACCTTTTGCTCCCTTTTTGTCAATTTCTGCTATCTATTTATACCATTTAAAAGGAGGTTTTTTATATGAAAATTAAAATATTCATATTTGTTTTCTTACTTTTTATTTGTGCTTGTAAGAATAATTCAAAATCAAAAGCAAAACTTGTCCCATTACAGTCGACAGAAAAGCAAAATAATATGATTTATATAAAAAAAGGGAGTTTTGTAAATACACCATTAGAGATTCACCTAGAAGGCTTTTTTATCAGTTCACATATGATAAGCTACAACGAATATTACAAACTCTCCACAAAAAGTGTTTCATATGATCTTGATAAATCATTTGAAGCAATTAATAATCTCTCCTACTATGATATTGCTCAATTTTGCAACCAGAAAAGCCTAATTGAAAATTTAAGCCCCTATTACTACTTTAAAGGAAATAAAATATATGAAAATGTCAATAATAACGGATATCGTCTTCCAATAAAAGAAGAGTTTATTTATTTGTTTGATTATAACATCAACAGTCTTTATACTACTCATATAGAAAAAAGTAAACTTTTTTTTGATACTATTCCATATTTTAATTTATCAATAAACTTGTTTCCCGATTTTCGGGGAAATGAGCTATGTAATAATGATTTGATTCAAAATCAAAAAAAATCTTATAATGGTTTTCGTATTGCAAGAAATTCAGATTATCCAAATACAAATGGATTACGTTACACTACACGTGAAATTTATAAATTTCCTGAAACCTATGAATATTATAACGTCGATAAATATGGGATCAGTTTTCCATATCCTAAAGATTGGGGGACAAAGTATATTTATAAAAATTTAAGTATTCATTTTAGCCAAACTGATTTGGAAAAATACGAAAAAGGGATTCCTACTAGAGGAAATGGAGTTGTCTTCTATAAAGAAATTTATAATACAGATAGATTATATAGTCAAAATTTTTTTATTTATAATAAAGTCAATTTAAAATTGAAAAAATACAATCGAAAAACAAAAAAATATGAAATAAAAGATAATTTAAGTATCTTGGACTCTTTTTCTAAAAAATTTAATTTAAATTCAGATAATTATAAAATCCTACGGAAAAATGATGCTGTTTATATCTTCTCTAAAAATACAAATTTATATAAGGTAAATTTCTATATTATAAAAAACAATATTGTTTTTCTCCTTTCATTTGAAACAATTAATTCAAAAACTAAGATTCCTTTAGAGCTAATTGATTTTGTTTTTAACAATATAGATTTTTATTGATATAGACTTCCATGCTTTTTATAGCATCTTGCCTCGATAACTTTGGTTTATAAACTCTTTTAGAGGTTAACGCATCAAAAATATCATTGAAAAATAATATGCTCCCAAGAATATCTTGCAATATAATTTCTTGATTATGATGATTCTTCACGAGGTACAATGTATCCAAACAAAATTGATTTGAATTTAAAATCCTAAAATATTTTAAAATTATTTTAACTGAAAGTTCAGGATGTTGTCTTATTATTTTGTCACGTTCATAGCCACTTAGGCTACTTTTTTTAAATAAAATTCGCTTATCAATATTGAATTTTCCTATATCATGTAGCAAGCCGGCAAAAAAAACTATTAAAACTTCTCGCAATGGTAACTTAAATAATACAGCCATATTAACATTGGATATGGCAACTCTAAATGAATGTAGTATTATATCAAAAATGATTTCTTTTATATACATTATCTCTAACTACTTATTTTTTAGTAGTTTCTTTCACCGCCTCCATACTTTGTTCAAAATTATATTGACATTATTTTGATTTTTTTCCCTCTATTATTTTGATTTTTTTACACTAAGCAAAGAGAAATAAAAGTTGAAAAAAAGAAAAAAATGTAATACAATATACATGTAATTGGATAAAAATTCATATTTTTCTTGATTATCGCATAAAGATATGCTTCAATAGCTAGAAATTTCGAGCTTTACAAAGTCAAGAAATATTTTTAAGGGGGACATAATTTGCAAAATTACATAGTTGACACAAACGTTATAATATCAAATCCATTATGTGCATTTAATTTCACCAATTCCAATATTATCATGCCAATCCATGTACTAGAAGAGTTGGATAAATTAAAAGTGAAATCTGATAACACAGGTTTTCGAGCAAGAAAATTTTTTAGATTTTTTAAAAAAATTGAACAAAAAGGAAATTTATTTGAAGGTATCTTAATTGATAATAATAATATTCTAAAAACAAAAATATTTTCACCTGAAGATAACTTACCTCAATCCTTTGATAAAGACTATACTGATAACAAAATATTGAGTATGCTACTACAAGAAAAGTACAATTCATATATTTTACTCACTAATGATGTAAGCATGCGCGTAAAAGCCTCCGCCCTGGGTATAAAAACCAAGTTAATTGATTCATCAGAAAAACATAAGTTCAGTGAATTATATGATGGAATTTTAAAAATAAATGTAACAAAATATGCTCTCGATTCTTTTTATAAAAACAAAGAAATTTCTTTACATGATATTGGAGTTGATGAAATGCATCCAAATCAATTTTTTGTTGGTGAAAATGAACAAGGCTATGGAAAAATAATAGGTCGTTATTCTGCAAAAGATGAAAAAGTTGTAAAACTCCATAATGAAAATATAGCGCCATATGGTATTGCTCCAAAAGATTTAAGTCAAAAATTTGCATATGAAGCTCTTTTACATCCTGATATTCCATTTATTACAATTACTTCTCGGCAGGGTTGTGGAAAAACTTTATTGGCTATGGCTGCAGCACTTGAGATGACTATTGAACAAAATATTTATTCAAAAATATTGATTGGAAAGGATACTGCTCCAATCGATAAATGGAACTATCAAGGTTTTACTACAGGGGATACTGAAGAAAAATTAATTACACACTTCGGAAATTATATTACCACTTTGGAAAACATACAAAATATACAAAATAAGAGCACACGAAATGGCTTAGACATACTAAATGCTCTAAAAAATAGAAACAAATTAGATGTTTTAGATATATCTTCTATCTTGGGCTCTAGTTTTGTCAATAAAATCATTATAATCGATGAAGCACAGTCTTTTGACATACATGCAATGCGATCTATTATTACTCGTATTGGAAAAAACTGTAAACTAATCTTAATAGGCGATATAGGACAACAGACAATTGCACATGTCGATCCTGATAAATCGGGATTTTATGCTGCTATACAGTGGTTGAAAACCCTTGAAGAAACTGCTCATATAACTTTAAAAAAAGTGCATAGAGGTAGTTTTGTCGAGAAAGCCAGCAAGATATTTGATGATAATATGTTTGGATAATTTCATAATAAATATCTTTTCTTTCCTGGAGATTAACCTTTACAAGGTTTTATTTGCAGGTTATTTCTTATTTTTAAAGGATATTTTAAATGTTTTCAGTAAAAGTAATAGAGAAGTTTTATTTCTTTTTATTATATAAGGGGGCTAAAATGAAAATAAAGCAAAAGATAGATATTTATTTTATAATTGTAAATTTGATGATATTTTCTTTTTTTTATATTACATACAAAGCATTTACAGATAAGCTCTATTCTGCATTAGATGATAAAGTGAAAATATTGTCCGAATCACTTTTGGATGAGTATACAAATATGCGTTCAAGAGATAATTTTTTAACTAATCTTATTCTGCAAAACAATGATTTGGATAAATTTTTGGATGCAAAATCTAATAAACGTGATTTCGAAACTACTTTGAAAAATATTCTAAAAAATTATAAAAATCATAATATAGAAAACATTTATATAACAAATAATATCGGAAAAAATGTTTTTTCTTTATATAAATTAAATCACGAAAATTCGAAAAACATTTTAATAGAAAAATACAGACTTGCTGAAAATAATATTTTTTTTGTTATAAATTATGAAGATATTTTTGAAAATTCTTTAGCATCTATCGGTGAAGACTACAAGGTAAGCATATACGATTATAAAAATCAAGTTTTTGTAGATTTTAACAAAAATCTTGTAAAAATTTTTGATGTTGATCAAGTAAAAAATAAAAAAAAGCCTATATCAAATAAAAATGCTATGTATACTTCTATTAAAGATGATATCAAAGTTGTTGTAAATTATAAAAAAAGTGCTGGTAATAGTTTTTACATGCTCATTATAAGTATTGTTTCCTTTGCAATTTTATTTATAGTTTTGAAAATAAAAATGAAACAAAGTATATTAAAACCTGTGGAAAGACTTACAGAGCATATGAAAAAATTAGCAGAAGGTGATATCAAAAATATTTATGAAATTCGAATACCGGAAAATCCGAATAAGAGAAATGAATTAGATGAAGTTTCAGTATACTATAATAAATTTTTAGCAAACTTTAAAACTGTATTAAACAAAATAACTCATGGTGCAGATGCTATAATGGAATCATCAAAAGAAATAAACGCGGCTAATCAAAGTATTGCTGAAAAAGCATCTGTGCAAGCTAATTCTCTTGAAAAAACTTCTACTGAAATGGAATATATACGGAAAAGGGTAGCCTCCAATACAAAAGAGACTAATATGGCAAATTCTCTTACAGAAAAAACAAAAAATAATACTGCCAGAGCAGGAGTGCTTTCTACTGGTCTAAAAAAATCTATTTCTGCTATTACTGAAAGTTCGAAAAAAATAGAAAGCATTATAGATGTGATAAATGATATTGCATTCCAAACCAATCTACTTGCTCTAAATGCCGCTGTAGAAGCTGCTAGAGCCGGAGAACAAGGAAAAGGATTTGCTGTTGTAGCATCCGAGGTGCGAAATTTATCTCAAAAAACAAGTTTAGCTGCAAAACAGATAAAATCCCATATAAAAAAAAGCGTAGAAAGAGTCGATGAGGGACAAATATTAGTTGACACTACTATAGCAGGATTATCTAAAATAGTTAATGAAGTCAAAATGGTTAGTGATGTTATCAATAAGATTGCTATCTCCGCCGAAGATCAGTATAATAGCATAGAAAATGTGAATCGAGCAATTTTTGAGCTAGATGAAATAACTCAAACTAATGCTGGTGTGTCACAAGAAACTTCTGCCGCTACAACTATTTTATATAATCAAGCAAAAGATTTTATTAATATGCTGAAATTTTTTGATAGTACTTTAAATTTTACTGAAATAAAAGAAAAAAAATAAAAAAATTTTGCTAATTCATTTAGAAATAATCAAATATAGTTTCACAATATAGAGTGTCTTAATACAAAATTTGACACTCTGTTTATGTTTCTAAAAATTCTTTGTCCGTATATATAGTAACTTTGTACTCCTGGTGTAGAAAAAATTCTTGTATAATATTTCACTTTATGCTATAATGGTATAAAGCGAGAGTATCTAAACAAAATATTATATATATGGAGGTAATAAATGTCTTTAGTTAGTATTATTATGGGGAGTGACTCCGATTTAAAAGTAATGTCAGAATGTGCCAAATTATTAGAGAGTTTTGATATTTCATATGAAATCAACGTCTATAGTGCCCACAGATGTACAGAAGAAGCTCTAGGATATGTAGAAGATGCTGAAAAAAGAGGGATAGAAGTTATCATAGGAGCTGCAGGTAAGGCTGCACATCTTCCAGGTGTTTTAGCTTCTCACACAAATCTACCTGTAATAGGAGTACCAATGAAGACTTCTGATCTAGGTGGAGTCGATTCTTTATACTCTATTGTACAAATGCCTACAGGTATACCTGTAGCTACTGTAGCCATTGGTGCCACAGGTGCTAAAAATGCTGCTATTCTTGCGTTAAAAATATTAGGTATTAAGTATGACAAGTATAAAGAAAAAATAGAAACATATCGTGAAGATATGAAAAATGATACTTTAGAAAAAAATTCTAAGCTTCAAAAACTTGGATACAAAAAATATTTAGAACAAATGTAATAAAGAAAATTAAAATGAAAGGAGTTAAATTAATGACAAAACAAGAATTAATGAGTAAAATGATTTTACCAAAAGAGCTTGAGGCAGTTTTAAAAAATTCAAATAAAAATATTATAATCCCAGAAAGCAGAGAAGAATTATTTGAAATGGCAACGGGAGGTAAAGATAATGATTTTTTTGAAGTTGCATATGATGTAGAAGGCAAAGGAAGAGTAGTGGAAGCTACTGTAGCAAAATGTAAAAATGGAGCAGCAGTCAATTACTTGGAAGCATATATGAGAAGAAGAGATCCTGAATGTATGAAAATTGCAGATGACTTACCAACTGATAAACCTAAATTCGAAGATACTTATGGTGAAAAATTTGATAGTTTAAGAGCAGATACTTTTAAGTGGTTCGAAAGTCAAGATTTGATTGTAATGCCATTTATGTCTGGAGGGAAAAAGCTTGGTTACGATTCATTATTAGTAGCTCCGGCAAATGCTGGGTTCTTTGCAGCTGGGTTAAGCGATCTTCAAGAGTTTATTCCTGCAAGTGAAATCCAAGAAGGATTTAAGCCAAGAGCTATACTTTATCTTGCACCTACGTTTAGACATACTTATTTCAATGGTAAACAAGCAGTTATACATAATAGATTGGATCAAATGCATGAAGAATTTTGCTACAATCTATATCCAGGACCAAGTGCAAAAAAAGGAGTATATGGAGTACTTCTAACAATAGGAGAAGAAGAGGGCTGGGTAACTAACCATACATCAGCTGTTCGAATAAAAACTCCTTACCAAAACACATTAAATATAATGCATGAAGGTGCTAGTGGTGGTGGGAAAAGTGAGATGTTAGAACCAATCCACAAACAGCAAGATGGTAAAATATTGCTTGGTAAAAATGTTATAACAGGAGAAGAAGAGATAATAGAGTTACAAGAAGAAAGTGAATTGGAACCATTAGCAGACGATATGGCTATGTGTCATCCAAGTATACAAGATGGAAAGAAAATAGTACTAACAGATGCAGAAGCTGGTTGGTTCTTAAGAATAGATCATATACAACACTATGGAACTGATCCGTATTTAGAAAGACTTTGTACAGAACCTAAAAAACCATTAATCTTTTTAAATATGGATGGAGTACCTAATTCAACTTGTTTGATATGGGAACATACAATGGATACTCCTGAAAAAAGATGTCCAAATCCAAGAGTAGTTATGCCAAGAGATCTTATACCAAATATAGTAAATGAGCCTGTAGCTATAGATGTAAGAAGTTTTGGAACTAGAATGCCGCCTTGTACAAAAGAAAAGCCAACATACGGAGTTATGGGTATGATGCATATAATTCCACCTGCTTTAGCATGGATATGGAGATTAGTCGCTCCAAGAGGATTTGCTAATCCAAGTATAGTAGATACAGGAGCTATGAGCAGTGAAGGTGTTGGATCATATTGGGCATTTGCTACTGGAAAAATGGTAAAACAAGCAAATTTACTGTTAGATCAAATTTTAAAAACTCCAGAAACTAGATATATTCTACTTCCAAATCAACATATAGGAAGTTATAAAGTAGGATTTGCTGCTGAATGGTTGACAAGGGAATACCTATCTAGAAAGGGTGGAGTAAAATTAGAACATGAAAAAGTATCAGCAGCAAGATGTTCATTATTTGGTTATTCGCTAGATGCTATGAAATTAGATGGTCACAAAATTAGAAAAGAGTTCTTACATCCTGAGTTGCAGCCAGAAGTAGGAATAGAAGCATATGATAAAGGAGCTTCTATTTTAACTAATTTCTTTAAAGAAGAGTTAAAAAAATTCAATACACCAGAATTAGACGAACTAGGACAAAAAATAATAAACTTAGTAATGAATGATGCTCCAGTTGAGGAATATGAAAAATTAACACCAATGAAATAATATATTAATAATGGTCGCTTAAATTAATTTTTAAGCGACTTTTTATATTATACTTGATTTTTGCATAATATATATATTACAATAGAGTAGACTATTAAATTGAAAAAGGAGGTTACAAAAATGGCACATGTAATTAATAAAGAGGAATGTATAGGTTGTGGAGCTTGTGAACCAGTTTGTCCAGTATCTTGTATTTCGGAAGTAGAAGATGAAAAAAGAGTTATCGATGAATCAGTTTGTATTGATTGTGGAGCCTGTGCAGGTGTTTGTCCAGTATCTTGTATTAGCCAATTATAACCTGATATTTAATTCAGTGGGATTTTTCCTAATCTCCCACTGAATTTTTTGGCAATACAACTGTAAAACTAGTTCCAATCCCTTCATTACTTTCAATTAATATTTTTCCTTTATGCAGTTTAACTACAAATTCAGCTATTGCTAAGCCTAAGCCAGTTCCTGATTTTTTAGTAGTTCGAACAACATTTTCACGATAAAATCTCTCAAATATTTTTCCAACGTTATCAGCCTTTATTCCAATCCCATTATCTTCTATTTTTATGTACACATTATAATCATCTTGGTATGAGCTTACCTCTACAAATCCACCTTTTTTATTGTACTTTATACCATTAGAAATTAAATTTATAGCTACTCGCTTTAATTTGTTTATATCCCCTTGATATACGATAGATTCAATATTATCTCCAACTAACTTTATTTCATTTTCCTCTGCAAAAAAGTCCATTAATTCCAACACATCTTCTAACATATTTTTTATATCAAAATTTTCCACAGATAAATTAGCTTTACCCGATTCCATGCGTGTCATCAAGAGTAAATCATTTATTATATTTACCAACCAGTTAACTTCTTCTAATATATCAATTAAAGCTTCTTTGTATTCCTCAGAACTTCTAGTCTCTATAAGTTCTACTTCTATTGTATTTTTTATTGATGTAATTGGAGTTTTTAGTTCATGCGACACATCAGAAGTAAACTGCTTTATTCGAGTAAAGCTAGATTCCATTCGATCCAGCATATTATTAAATATATCAATCATTTCGTCAATCTCTTTTGTATTATACTTTTCCTCTATTCTATACTGAAAATTATCTTTTTCAATTTTTTGTGCAACATTTCCTACTTTATTTACAGCACTTAATACTCTTTGAATAGCAAAATTAGATGACGATATAAATATTACAAATAAGGTTATCATAATTATTGTAAAAAGCAAGATAATCTTATTTAATGTATCTTTTAGACTGCCAATCTCTTTTGCTACTATCAAAAAATAATCTCTTCCATAAAATTTATATGGATAAATTATTACTCTACTATTATTATATGTTTTCAAGATAACTTTTAAATTAAAGATTGTCTTCAATTCTTCATTTTCAAACGCAACCTTGAAATCAGGATTATTTACATATAAAGGTCTTCCTTCTCTATTTAAAACGGCTACATTTAAATTTTTTGGAGTAATACCTTCAAGTTCTCCAAAAAAAAGATCAATAGGAGTAAATTTTTCTTGAATACTATTTTTCAATATTTCAGCCGAAGTAAGTAAATTTGAATCAACATCTGATAAAACATACTTTTCTAAAAAATGATAAAAACTAAAACTAAGTATTATTAATATAAAAAAACTAAAAATAGAGTTTATTAATAATATTTTACCTCTAATTCCTAAGCTTTCTATTCTTTTAATATGTATCCAACTCCTCTCACAGTATAAATTAATTTTTCATCAAAATTTTTATCAATTTTTTTTCTTAAATGATTTACATATACATCAATTACATTAGTATCAGTAAAAAAATCAATATTCCATACTTTTTCAGAGATCATTGTTCTAGTTAAAACCAAATTTTTATTACGAATAAAATACTCTAAAAGTGAAAACTCTTTTGAAGTTAGATCAATTATTGTCCCAGCTCGTTTTACTTCTCGATTTAAAAGATTCACTTCTAAATCCTTCACTTTTAACATACTATCCTTATCATCACTTCCTCTTCGCAGGACAGCTCGCACTCGTGCTAACAATTCTGCAAATGCAAATGGCTTTGTAATATAATCATCTGCCCCTGCATCTAGTCCTACAACTTTATCTTCTATTTTATCTTTTGCTGTAACTAATATTATATATGATTTATTTTGTGCTTTTCTTAGGGTTTTACACACCTGTATTCCATCTATCTTAGGTATCATAATATCCAATAAAATAAGATCATAATCATTAATCGAAGCGAGATAGACTGCTTCCTCTCCATCCAACGCTATATCCACATTATATCCTGATTCATTTAATCCCTTTTTTAAGTAATTTGCTATATTTTCTTCATCTTCTACAACCAATATTCTCATAAATTCCTCCTAAATAT
>CAZDNU010000265.1:0-6694 GCA_964506865.1 uncultured Fusobacteriales bacterium
ATATTGCCTTCTGGTGCTCCTATATCTATGCCTACTCCAAGTGCTGCTGCTCTGGCTTCTTCTATTAGGTATGCTCGTTTTGCTCCTGCTGCTAATGTGGCTTCTAATACTGCTCTTTTTTCTACTCCAGTTACCTCTATTGGCACACATATCATCACTTCCGGATAAAATATCGAGTGTCCAAATACTTTTTTTATAAAATATCTAATCATAGCTTCTGTAATGTCATAATCGGCTATTACTCCTTCTCGCAAGGGTCGTACAGCTATAATAGAATCAGGTGTCTTACCTATCATTTCTTTGGCTTCTCGACCTACAGCTACGACTTTTTTCGTGTCACGATCTACAGCTACAACCGAAGGTTCATTTAAGACTATTTTTTCTTTTTGTTTGTGGTACACAAGTGTATTTGCTGTACCTAAATCTATGCCTATGCTTTTATGCAGTTTGAAGAAAGATCCCCTCATTTTTCCCATAAATTTTTTGCTCCGTCAGATCTTTTCCGACGTGCTTTCACCTCCATCACCTAATTTATTATCATTTAAAACATACCCGGCCACAATATTTTGTATTCTTTGCTTTTCTCCTTTTATATGGTAATATGCTACCAAAGCTTCAAACGCCGTGCTTTCTCTATATTCTTTTTTAGTACAACTTTTTGGATACGTATTTATATTGGCATTTCTTCCTCTTTTCGCAAATTCAAACGCTTCTTCACTTAGATTATCCAATATATCATTATATATTTTACTTTGTGTCTTAGCATTTACATAGTTAGCTGTCGTTTGACTAAGTTTTTTTAATGACATGCCACCTTTACACAACGCTTGTCGTACATACAATTCCCATACAGCATCTCCTAAAAAAGCCATATTTAGTATACCTATTTCATTTATTTTTATATCTTCCATACGCTTTTATCTCGCTTATCTTTTATTTCTATACCTAGATCAGCTAATTTATTTCGAATTTCATCAGCTAGTTGCCAATTTTTTTCACGTTTAGCATTCCATCGCATCTCTACCAAAAAATCTATTAGTTCAAAAATCATGCTATCCGAAATGCTCACTTTGCTTTCTAAGCTTACACCTATTACATCTTGTATTGCTATTACTATAAATTCATCTATATCTTTTAAAGTTTCGTAATCTTCTTTTGATAACTTAGAATTTTCATCTAATGTTTTATTTATATTTTTCGTTAGCTCAAACACTGCTCCTATAGCCATTGCTGTATTGAAGTCATCATCTAGTGCAGCTTCAAATTTATTTTTGCTTTCCATATAAATATTTTGTAAAACTTCATCATTTTTTTGACTTTCTGCTATGCTTTCATTCTGAATAACCTCAGATATTCTTGCTTTTGTATTACGAAGTCTTTCTAAGCCACTTTTTGCCATTTTAAGCTCATCTTCGCTAAACTCTATTGGTTTTCTATAATGAGAAGAAAGCATAAAAAACCTAACAACATCGCCTTCATACTCTTTTAGTATATCTCGCAGAAGAAAAAAATTATTTTTCGATTTTGACATCTTTTCGCCTCTGATATTTATATACCCATTATGCATCCAATAGTTTGCAAAGTTTTCACCAGTAGCACATACAGATTGTGCTATTTCATTTTCGTGGTGAGGAAAGATAAGATCTTGTCCCCCACCATGTATGTCAAAAACATTGCCTAAATATTTCGCACTCATCGCCGAACACTCTAGATGCCATCCCGGTCTGCCTTCTCCCCACGGCGAAGCCCATTTAGGTTCATTTTCTTTGGCTTTTTTCCATAGAGTGAAATCAAGAGGGTTTTTCTTTTTATTATTTATCTCTATTCTCGAGCCCGATACCAGCTCATCTATCTTCTGATGTGATAATTTTCCGTAATCTTTATAACTTTCTATGTCAAAATACACATCACCATCTACCTCATATGCATTACCTTTTTCTTGAAGAGTCTTTACCAAGTTTATCATCTCTTTTATATTCTCCGTAGCTTTTGGACGTATCATCCCCTCTTCTTTTATATTAAGCTTTTTTGTATCTTCAAAGTATTCTTTGATATATAGCTTGGCTATCTCTTCTACAGTTTTACCTTCTTGATTAGCTTTTTCTATCATTTTATCATCTACATCAGTAAAATTTTGTACAAATTTCACTTTATAACCTTTGTATTCAAGGTATCTTCTTACCGTATCAAAAAATATAAGCGGTCTTGCATTTCCAATGTGTATATAATTGTAAACAGTAGGCCCACAAACATACATTGATACTTCGTCTTTATTTACCGGTACAAATTTTTCAAGTTTTCCGCTTAATGTGTTGTGTATCTTCATTGTTTACCGCCTTTCAATTTCTATTTACTACTGTCTTCCAATACTTTTATTGCATAATTCATTAATTTTCTTATGTCTTGATCTGCCATAGCCATTTTAAATCCAAGCTTAGTCCCATCTGCATTCGCCGATACATTATATTTTACATCTTCTACAGCTGTCTTTAATTCTTCTTTTTCTATTATAAGATTTTCTGCAAATCCTGCCAGCATCATTTCTAATTGCATTTCAGGTATCATTTTCAATGCTTTTCCCAAATCTACAGGAATTACCAAGAAATCCTCATTTGTTATTTCTATTTTAGCTGATGTTTTTTTATTTTCATTGTTATAGAAAAGTTTTTTGTCATCAAGCATTATAAAGCCTTCTCCTAGACTATACTTGTTGTCTTGCGCTTCTACCCCAGCATTTTTAAGTGATTCTTCCACTATTTCCGTATCTTTCAGGTCAATTATAGCAGCTGTTTTTTTGTCTTCATTTACTGATATTATTAGCTCATTTCCCAAACTTTTCGACACTTCTTCCAAGGTATGTCCTGTAAACATTTGAACCATAACGTTATAATCCATACCACTTGTAGCTTTCATTATTTCATTTACCTCATTTAGTGTATTACCAAGGTCGTTATTTGATAAGTACATACTATTATAATTCAAATATTCATTTATATTTCTATTTTTTAATTTGCTACTATCTATCAATTCAAATATTTTTCCTTTTCCTTCTAATCCAAATTCTATTTGATAATTTTTATTTTTGAAAATAGAATATAACTCTATATCTCCTATTGACTCTATAAATTCATTTGGCGGTAGCGCTCCTGAAGATGTCTTTGTCAATTTATTCCCATCTATCAAAGCATATATCTCAAATATATCTTTCTTTTGCTCATTATATTTACTTATAATTCTATCATCTTTTGATCCACTCTTTACTTTGGCATAATAATCATCAAGTTTATTTTCATCAAATGCAAATATAAAATATCTATCTGCCATTTTTAAATAAATATCAAAATCTCCTACTTGTCTAATTAATTCTGGTGTTTTCAAATTATTTGCAAACTCTTCTTTCAATATATAGTTTTCATTTTCTGTTTTTTCAAACATATTTCCTATAAATGGTCTTGCTAAGTCAAAATTTTTCCCTGCATTTATTATTAAAAACAAGTTTGCATCTTTTATTTGATTTAGCTCGTCCAAAGATTGACTAGTATGCACCAGTGCCATATCTTTTATATACTTGTCTATCTCTTGTAATTGAGCAAGATTGTTTTCCAAATTTTGATTTGTCTCTCTTTCTGATTTTTCTATATATTTTTCAAATGCTTTTGTGTATCTTTTTTCCAAATCTTTGTACTGCTCTTGATCCTTTAAATATACAAATACATCTGTATCTTCCACCACATAGTTTTCCAACCCTGGCTTTGCTGCTTCTGCTCCTTGCATATACACATATGCTCCTGTTCCAGCAAATACGATTAAAATAATTACTCCCAATAAAATTTTTTTCAAATTAAACCCTCCTATTTTTTATATTATTTATTAGCTGTACAATATCTACAGCCTTGTTTTACTTGTCTTCTTTCCTATTGTTAACCTCATTTTTTTTCTTTTTTAGCTCTTTCACAATTAAGTGCAGCTCTTTTTCCATTAACTTCATTCTAGTCTTGCAGGGATCAGGCAAACCTACGTGATCTAGATTTAAGATGCTTTCCTTTACTTTCTCTCCATTCATCTTTACTATCCTGCCAGGAATCCCTACTACTGTGGAATTCTTCGGCACATCACTTAGCACCACTGCATTAGCGCCTATATTGACGTTATCGCCCACAACAAAGGATCCCAAGATTTTGGCTCCAGCACCTATTACTACATTGTTTCCTATTGTGGGATGCCGTTTACCGCATTCTTTACCTGTACCTCCCAAGGTAACACCTTGATAGAGTACCACTTCATCTCCAATCTCGGCAGTCTCTCCTATTACTACACCCATACCATGATCTATGAAAAATTTCCTACCTATCTTGGCTGCAGGATGTATCTCTATGCCTGTAAGAAATCTAGCTAATCCCATCAAAAAATATGGGATTATAGGTATTTTACATCGATGTAGTAAATGCGCCAGTCTATGAAACAATACTGCATGCACCCCTGGATAAAACAACACAATCTGCAAATATGATTTTGCTGCCGGGTCTCTTTTTTTTACTATTTTTATATCATTAAACATTTTAATCACCGCTTTGTATATCTATGAATTGTACTAATTTTTTTGAAGATAATACTCTATACTATCTATCAAAGCCTCCCAACTTGCTTCAATTATGTTTTCGGATACGCCAACTGTACCCCATTTTTCACCTGTCTCTGTATTTTCAGACTCTACCAACACTCTTACTTTGGCTGCTGTCCCGTTTTTACTGTTCAATACTCTTACCTTATAATCTATTAAGCTTATCTTGCTTATACTAGGAAAGCTCGGCAACAAGGCTTTTCTAAGAGCTGCATCCAATGCGTTTACAGGTCCATCACCTTCTGATACAGTATGGATTTTTTTTCCTGCTATATCAATCTTCACTGTTGCTTCTGATACAAGATTGAAGTCTTGAGTATCTAATGATTTTTTAGTCCGTTCTACTATCAATCTGAAGTTTTCTATATCGAAAAAATACTTTCTCTCTTGCATGGCTCCTTTTAATAAAAGTTCAAATGAGCCATCTGCTCCCTCAAATTCATAACCTTGACTTTCATAATCTTTTACAAGCTCTATTGCTTTTTTTACTGCTAATGAGTCTTTATCTAGCTCTATGCCTATCTCTTTTGCCTTATAAAGTATATTGCTACGTCCTGCTAGATCAGATATCAAGACTTTTCGTCTATTCCCTACCTCTTCTGGTGCTATATGTTCGTAGGTTCTTGAGTCTTTCATCACTGCATTGACATGCACTCCTGATTTATGTGCAAACGCACCTCCACCTACATAGGGCATATTTTCTGAATGCGCCATATTAGCTATTTCACTTATATATCTAGATGCTTTTGTCAGTCTTTTTATACTATCAGACAATACAGGGTAGCCCATTTTAAATTTTAGGTTTGGTATTATTTCACACAAATTTGCATTTCCGGCTCTTTCTCCGTAGCCATTCATAGTTCCTTGCACTTGTATTACCCCTTTTCGTATAGCTTCAAGTGAGTTTGCAGACGCCATTCCTGCATCATTATGAGTATGGATCCCCAAGGGTACATGTAGCTCTTTTTTTATTTTATCTATTATTTCTCCTACTTCATAGTACATGGTACCACCATTGGTATCTGCTAGCACTATTAGATCTACTCCGCCCTTTTCTGCTGCCTTTAGAGCTTTCAAGCTGTATTCAGGATTATTTTTATATCCATCAAAGAAGTGTTCTGCATCAAAAAATACCTCTTTTACTCCTGATTTCTTTAAGTATGCTATTGACTCTTCTATTAATTTTAGATTTTCTTCCAAGGGTATCTTTAGCGCTTTCTCTGCATGCAAGTCCCAAGTCTTTCCAAATATAGTCACTGCATCTGCTTCTGACTCTACCAATTTTATAAGATTGATATCCTCACTGGCCTTATTTTTGGCATGTCTAGTGCTCCCAAACGCCACTATTTTTATATGATCTTTTCTCATCTTTTTTACCAATTTAAAAAACTGTTCATCCTTTGGATTGGAACTAGGCCAACCACATTCTATATAATCAATACCAAGTTTATCCAGTTTTTCTACGATTCCAAGCTTATCTTCAATAGAAAAATTGATTCCTTTCATTTGCGCTCCATCTCGCAACGTGGTATCGTATATATATATTTTTTTTTCCATAACATCTCTCCTATTAATTTCTAGCACTTGTAATATATACAAGATCGTCTGCTGTAGTTATCTTTATATTATCATAATACCCATAAAATGCCAAAACTTTTTTTCCTATTCTTTCTAATAGGCTGGCGTCATCAGTACCACAATACTTATCTTTTTCTGCTTTTTCATACGCTTCTATTATATCGCGCGCATAAAAAATCTGCGGTGTATGGGCTGCAAAAAGTAAGTCTCGTTTTGGTGTTTCTTGTATGTTGTTATTTTCATCTATTATTTTTATGGTGTCTTTTACCGGGACACCTACTACCACTCCAGAATAATCTTTATTTTTTAATAATATCTCATAAGTTTTACTAATATATTCTTGGCGTATAAAAGGTCTCGCTCCATCTTGTACGCCTATTATATCCTCACAATTGCATTTGCTTTTTATATACTTCAACCCGTTGTATATCGAATCTTGTCTTTCTTTGCCACCCTTCAATACCTTCTTTACTTTATTGTATTTAGCGCAATCTT
>CAZDNU010000266.1:0-3148 GCA_964506865.1 uncultured Fusobacteriales bacterium
TGTTAGTAGTAGTGGTAATAGGAGCATACCCCATATATGTTTTGTACAGGGAACTAAAAAAATCTAAATATAAGAAGCAAATATATGAAATGGAATTTCCTGTAGCATGGGAAGCGATGCTTGAAGAAAAAATGAAAATGTATAAATATATTCCTGACAAATTAAGAGAAAAATATAAAAAAGATATAATGTGGTTTATAAATAGTAAATATTTTAAGAGCTGTAATGGACTTGAAATGAATGAAGAAATAAAGCTTTTAATAGCATCACAGGCATGTTTGTTGACAATAAATTTACAAGATGATTATCCCAAGTTACAAACAATTCTTGTATATCCTAACTCCTATGTTGCCAGTAAATCTGATATAAATGGAAAAAATTATAAAGAAGCTAGACTGGGAGAATCTTGGAATATAGGTACAGTCGTATTGTCTTGGCAAGGGGGAAAAAATGGGATATATAATAGCAAAGATGGACACAATGTGGCAATACATGAATTTGCACACCAATTAGATCAAGAAGATGGTGTAGCTGATGGAGTACCTATTTTAAGTGGCGGAAAGGATGCTTATATCAATTGGATTGAAATATTTGAAAAAGAATATGAAGAACTTATAAAGGACATACGTGCAAACCGAAAAGTTGATATAGATGAATATGGAGCAACGAATGAGGCAGAATTTTTTGCAGTAATAACGGAAGCTTTTTTTGAAAAGAGCTTAATTTTAAAAAAAACACATGAAGAGATTTATAATGAAATGAAAGAATATTTCAAAATAGATCCAGCTGAGTGGATCAAGAAATATCAAGATGAAAAGGAGAGTGTTAGAAGTGAAATTTAGCAGAGTATTTTCGAAAACGAGAAAAGAAACCCCTAAAGATGCAGAGGTAATAAGCCATCAACTTTTGTTGAGAGCTGGCATGATAAATAAGTTGTCAAATGGGATATATTCATATCTTCCAATGGGATACAAGGTATTAAAAAAAATCGAAAGAATAGTACGTGAAGAATTGGACAAAGCAGGAGCACAAGAATTGCATATGCCAGTACTTCAGCCATCGGAACTATGGGAAGAATCAGGGAGATGGGACAAAATGGGACCTGAAATGATGCGAATAAAAGACAGACATGAGAAAGACTATGTATTGGGACCAACTCACGAAGAGGTAATTACTGATATCGTGCGAAAAGAAATTGATTCGTATAAAGAACTTCCGAAAAATTTATATCAAATACAAACCAAATTTAGAGATGAAAGAAGACCACGTTTTGGACTGATGAGAGGTCGGGAATTTTTGATGAAAGATGGATATAGTTTTCATGTGGATGAAGCGTCATTAGAAGAAGAATACAAAAATATGCATAAAGCTTATAATAGGATTTTTTCAAGGTGCGGGCTAAGTTTTAGGGCTGTAGAAGCTGATTCTGGAAATATAGGTGGTGACACGACTCATGAGATAATGGTATTAGCAGAATCAGGAGAAGATGAAGTGATTTACTGTGATACATGTGAGTATGCGGCAAATATAGAAAAAGCAGAAAGTAAAATAGGACTGAATCAAAGTGATGCTGCTGAGCTGCAACTGGAAAAAGTGGATACACCAAATAAAAAAGCAATAGAAGAAGTGGCACAGTTTTTGAATGTAGATCAAAATTCTACAGTAAAGGCAATGATATTTAAAGTAGACAGTGAAAAATACTGCATGGCTCTTATACGAGGAGATTATGAAGTAAATGAAGTAAAATTAAAAAATGTATTGAAAGCATCGGAAGTAGAAATCGCTACAGACGAAGAAATAAAAGAATTAGGATTAGAAAAGGGTTATCTCGGACCGATAGGCATAAAAGACATCAAAATAGTAGTAGATTCTACAGTTGTAGCTATGAAAAATTATGTAAGTGGTGCAAACGAAATAGATAAACATTATTTAAATACAAATCATAATAGAGACTATGAAATTGATTTGCAGGGCGACATACGTACAGTGAAATTAGAAGAAACTTGTCCAAGATGTGAGCAGGGAAAATTAAAAAGTGCTAGAGGAATAGAGGTAGGACAGATATTTAAACTGGGAACGAAGTACTCTAAAGCTTTGGGGGCGAAGTATACCAATGAAGAGGGCAAAGGCTTGGACATGGTAATGGGATGTTATGGAATAGGTGTGTCGCGAACTATGGCTGCTGCAGTCGAACAAAATTATGATGATTATGGAATAATTTGGCCTATGTCAATAGCGCCATACCACGTGGATATAATACCGGCAAATATAAAAGATAACGAACAGATGCGTATTGCAAATCGATTGTATGAAACTATGATGGAAGAAGGCATAGAAGTAATACTAGATGATAGAAATGAAAGACCTGGATTCAAATTTAAAGATGCTGACTTGATAGGTTTTCCGCTAAAAATAATTGTTGGGAAAAGTGTAACAGCAGGAAAAGTAGAATTAAAATATAGAAAAAGTGGCGAGAAAGAAGAGATAGAAATAGAGAATATAATAGAATATATAAAAAAAGTGATAAATGATAAAATCTAAAGGAGTGAAATAAATGAAAAAGAGTATAGGAATCAAAACAGCAATATATCCTAGTCCTATAACGGTAGTTGGAACATACGATGAAAATAATAAGGCAAACGGAATAGCGGTATCTTGGGCAGGTTTGGTAGCAGCAGACCCAGCGTGTGTGGCTATATCGGTAAGACCATCACGAGCCAGTCATAAAAATATATTAGCAAAAAAAGCATTCACGCTAAATATACCGTCAGCTAAATACATAAAAGAGGCAGATTATTTTGGCTTAGAATCGGGAAGAGATGTAGACAAATTTCAAAAAACAAAACTAACACCTAAGAAATCAGAATTAGTAGATGCTCCGTATATTGAGGAGTTTCCAATGGTTATTGAATGTGAATTACATAAAATAGTAGATTTAGGTTCTCATAGCCAATTTATTGGGAGAATAATAGATGTAAAATTAGACGAAGATTGTGTAGATGAAAATAGTAAACCACTAATTCGAAAGATCGACCCTGTAGCATATGCAATGATGGATAGAGGATACTATAAAATGGGAGAACTAGTAGGAGAAGGATTTAAGTCAGGATTTGAATATAAATAAAAATATCAACTTATAGTTTGGATA
>CAZDNU010000267.1:0-2156 GCA_964506865.1 uncultured Fusobacteriales bacterium
TTTATATTTTTTTAAAATTTGTAACTGCATTTTATGCATACATACAAGGTATACTATAAAGATAGGCAATATTAGACATGTCAAAATGAAGTCAATAGCAAAATTGTATATCATAGAACCATAAAGAGAGCTTTTTTTCAATAAATAAATATATATATAATTTACTGCTACCTGCATAAAAAGCAATTTAAAAAAGTTGTACTTCATAATCAAAACAGTTTCTTTAAAATACCGAGACATTTCTAACTTTTTTCTGTCTGAACTTACATAAGATAGCAAGGGTAACACGATTATTATTTGAAGAAATGATAATCCAAGAATAAAACTCGAGTTAAGTAGCAAAGAACTATTTTTATGGAATAGAAATTGCAATAAACTTGCTCTTGATAAAATCAATACAATTATTATCCAGAGGATATAATATATTGAAAAAACAGTAAAAAAGTAGATTAGACCAGAAAACACATATTTTTTCCAAGAGTCTGCAATAGTATGTCCAAATCCATAAAACTCATGTTCAATCAATTCATGGCTAACTCTGATCATAAAAAAGCAAAATATAGAAAAAAATAAAGTCATTAGAATAAAACTTCCAAAAACTCTAGCTAATATAGAATTAGAAATACCTAATATTGCATGCATTATAAAAAACATAAAAAAATAGTGTGAGTATGCCTTCAAAGTTTTTTCGATTAGTATACTAAACGGAAGGCGTTTTTTTGAAAACATAGAATTCTCCTTTCAATTAATTTTCGTTTATAAAATAACTTACATTTTGATAACTGGTATTTTCGAGTATATCTCGAATTGCTAATTCAACCCAAAACTTTACATCTTGAATAGAATATCCGTACCAATTATCAGAAGAAAGCAAATTACCATCAGCATATATATCAACTTTATATTGCATAAAAAATACCTCCTTTAAGTTTGCTTAAGAAAAATATAACTTAAGTACATTATACAATAAACATCGTCTGTTTGTAAATAATTATTTAGTAAATATTTACAAACGAAAAATTGGAGATATAGAATAGTGACAAAAATTAATAATTAGAAATTTTATTGGACTTTTTATGAAAAATGTAACATATGTATTAAAATTCAAGAAAAATGATATTCTTCAACTGCCAATAGTATTTACTTTTGATATTTAATATGATATAATTGAACGAAGTGAATATAATAAAAAAATATTAGAGGTGGTAAATTTGAAAAAACTACTTATTGTGATGATTTTTACTTTAAGTGTATTGAGTATTTATTGTGAGGATATAGGTGAAAATATTTTTACGCAACAAACTGATTTTTATATTGTATCAAAGACCAAATCATTAAATGATATTAAGGATGAAAATTTTGAAAAGTACAAGAAATTTTTAGAAAAATATGATATGTATAAAGGGACTAGCTTGACGAAAGTGATAGAGAATAATGAGTTTGCATTTGCATTTTCAGGAAAAGATGAAAACTTAAAATTTGCAGTGATATCAAAGATAAAATTATCCGATTACATTACCAGTGGGTTTTATGAAAATATAAATTTTGAAGAAGAAAATATCCAAATGGCAAGTACTTATTACATTACTGGTGCGCAAGAATATATTTATAGCTATATTGATGGATATCTATATGCAAGCAATAATATAAGTTTATTTTTTGAGATAATGAATAATTTGGCATATTCCAAGGAAAATTTAGGAACAGAGCATTCTTTCTTTGTAACAATGCCAAAAACAGATGATTTTGAGTATAAATATTATATGAAAAAAGATGGAAATATCAAAGGGAGCAAATATAAAGCTTTTTCTGTAGAAAATAAAAGGAATGAAATAAGTATATATTATTATTTGCCGGAATTTAATGATGTTGATGCGAGCAAAACATATAATTTTTCTGATTTTATTCCCGAGACACTTTATAGTATCTATTATGGAAGCAGTCTTCGTATTGTGCAAGAGCAAATCCAAAATGAGTTTAAATTTATTGATTCAAATGAAATAGAGCAAATAAAAATTACAGATCAGTTTCAAGGTATGGTGGCCAATGTGGTAGACAATAATAAAAACCAATATCTTGTAATAAATTCTGACGCGAATAAAGAGGATATATTGAATAAGATTAAAAAAATATATGAAAGTTTATTACTATATAAC
>CAZDNU010000268.1:0-2235 GCA_964506865.1 uncultured Fusobacteriales bacterium
ATGGCGGGGCCAAAAATGTAATAGTATGTGACATGAAAGGTGCGATATCTTTGGATGCAGAAGATACTTTTGTAGGAGGACATCACAAAGATTTAGCAAAGATCACTAATCCAAATAAAGAAAAAGGTTCTTTAAAAGAAGTATTGGAAGGAGCTGATATCTTTATTGGTGTATCAAAAGCAGGGTTACTGACAAAAGAGATGGTCAAATCTATGAATAAAGATGCCATAGTATTTGCAATGGCAAATCCAACACCGGAGATAATGCCTGACGAAGCAAAAGAAGCTGGAGCTAGAATAGTTGGTTCTGGAAGATCAGACTTTCCAAATCAAATAAATAATATATTGGCATTTCCAGGTATATTTAGAGGTGCGTTGGATGCAAGGGCCAAAGATATAACTGAGGACATGAAATTGGCTGCATCATTTGCCATAGCGGATACAATCTTAGAAGAAGATCTAAATGATGATTATGTTATACCTTCTGCGTTTAATGATGATGTGGTAAAGAAAGTAGCGGCGGCAGTAATAAAAGCTTCAAAACAATAACTAACTAATAATTGGGGTGAAAAATATGAATAAATTTCAAAGAATAGAAAGAGTGGTTAGAATAAAATTACCCAATAATCCTGGGACATTTGGTAAAGTAGCAGATACAGTAGGTCTAAATGGCGGAAATCTTGGAGATATAAAGCTTGTAAGAATGGGGAAAAAATTTATAACTAGGGATATAACTGTATACAGCAAAAGTCCTGGTCATTTTGAAGAAATATTGGGCGAGCTTCAAAACTTAAATGGTCTAAAAGTGATTAAATATTTTGATGAAACTTACCGTTTGCATGAAGGCGGCCTTATAGAGATGAAAAGTAAAGTAAAAATAGATAATTTAAGTGATTTTGAAAAATATTATATGCCGGGTATAGCAAAAATTGCGAAAACAATAAACAGCAATAAAACAAAGGTGTATGAATATACTAATATTGCCAAAACTTTGGGGATAATCAGCAATGGGGCTACGGTACTAGATCTTGATGATTCTATAGAAGAAGCTACGTATTCGGTATTGGAAAGTAGAGCAGCAGTGATCAATGAACTTACAGGTATCTCCGCTATACCAATAGTACTAGGAACCAAAAGCAGTCAAAAGATAATAGACACAATTCGAAATATATATAAAAGCTTTGGTATGATAATTTTTGAAGATTTAGCATCGAAAGATAGCTTTGAGATAGAAAGTAATTTATCTGATCTTGGTATACCAGTGATAGATACCAACAGAAGCTGTAATGGTATAGTTACACTAGCCGGACTTATAAATATTGCCAAAAATTCTAATGTAGATTTATCAAAAAGTAAAGTCGGATTTTTGGGATATGGGAGCAAAGCTTCAGGAATCAATATGCTTCTGAAAGCTTATGGGATAAAAGATCGGATCGGGTATGATATAAGACAGGAAGCAAAAGATGTAATGGAGCAAGAACATATAAGAGTAGCTGGTAGTATATCGGAACTTATGGAAGAATCTGATATAGTGATAGGGACTTCACGTAAAGCAGGCATAATAAAATTTGGAATGGTAAAAAAAGAACAAATACTACTTTTGTTATCAAAACCAGAGCCTGAAATAGAGCCGGGAGTAGCTATAAAAGCAGGAGCAAAATATGCAACAGACGGAAAAATATTGAGCCCTGTATTAGTAGTGCCTGGTTTGGTAAAAGGCTGTTTGTCAGCGCATGCTAGTAGGATAACACTAAATATGATGATAGCGGCTGCAGAAAAGTTGTCGGAAATGGCACCAGACGGGAAAATATTGCCAGAAGTATTTCAAGAAAATATACATCAACAGATTGCAGAAGTGGTAAGGCAAGTAGCAATAGAAGATGGAGTTGCAAATCTAGAAGAAGTAGAGTTGGAAGAAGAAGTAAATGAAAAGGCTGAAGATATATTTGAAAAGATACGAGGATTTGACTTATGTCCAATAGTATAATGGAGCTAGTAGCTCCTGCAGGGGATTATGAGAGTTTTTTAGCAGCGGTAAAAGGTGGCGCAGATGCAGTTTATCTTGGATTGAAGGGATATGGAGCAAGGAGGCGAGCCCAAAATTTTAATAAGCAGGAGATTTTGGAGGCTATAGATTATGCACATCTACGAGGCGTAAAAGTGTATATAACCTTAAATACAATATTGAAAGATATCGAAATAGAAACACTGTATGATAATATTTTTGACATATACA
>CAZDNU010000269.1:0-2007 GCA_964506865.1 uncultured Fusobacteriales bacterium
ACTTTCTGCTAAATCAGGTATGATTTCACTTTCAAATATATCATCACATTTTTTTTGCAGTTTTTTTTCTCCACTCATATATGCCAAGTCCGAAAGCTCTATAATATTTGCTTCTAAGCGAAATAACTCATTGCTTAATTCTGTTAGATACAGCTCGTTATTTACTAACTTCGTTTGTTTATTTTTTATTTTTTTTACTATTTTCATTCTATTTAATTGTTTGCTTTCTTGCGGTACATATAAAGCAATAGAAGATATTTCTCCTATTGTTTTCAATTTATCTATCTCTTCATATTTCTGTTGAGCTGATTTCACACTCTTTGATATAAGTATGGAATTATCCGAGCTGAAGTCAAACTTATCAATTATTTTCCTATTCAGTTCTACGCTTTTTAATCCCTTAGCTTCAATCTTCATCATATCTTTTTCAAATCTTACACGTTTTGCATTGAAACCTAAAAATATTAATACCATTATTCCAAATATTAATACAAAATATTTTTTTCTAATTACAACAAATTCTATTTTATCTAAAAAGGCGAAGTTTATATTTGTATTTTTTATATCTTTTTTGCCAAATATCATCAATAAAGCAGGCAAAATAATTATCGCCGATAACATTGTTGCCAATATTCCTATTCCCAACACCATGCCAAACTGCTTGAAACCAGGAAAGTCACTAAACGAAAACATTAAAAATCCTATTGCTGTGGTAATAGATCCTGTGATAACTCCCTTGGATACTTTTGTATATATAGATAAAACTGAATTTTCTAAATTTTCACCTGATTCTCTTTTTTCTATAAATATAGAAATAATATGCAAGGAATAATCAATTCCCAGTCCCATTAGTATAGCACTCATCATAGCAGTCATTATATTTAGACTTCCTGTAATAAAATATGTAAGTCCCAGCGACCATATAATTCCTATAATTAAAGGGACTAAAGCTAAAACAGAATATCGAATTAGTCTAAATGCTAAAATAAAAATTAAAAACATTAATACTAGAGATACTATACTCGTTAACTTCATATCACTCTCACTAACTACCATCTCATCTCTAGTTATTACTTGCGACCCTGTGATATCTACACTTACATTATATATCTTTGCTTTCTCTTTTAAAAAGCTCTCTAAGTTATTTACCACTTTTACTATACCTTCTACATCGTCTATACTCACTTCTGATTTTACTATAAATAAGCCCATATTTTTGTCAGTAGATAGTATATAACGATCACCTCTAAATATTTTTTCAGCTTCAAGTCCACTAAGCTTTCCTTCTTTTATTTTTGCTATAACCCGTTCGAGAAGATTTAAAAAGTTCATCAGCTCCATTTTATCCTTGTCTATCTTTTCAGTGTCTCCAGACGATATATAACTCATCTCAAAATTATCATTAATCCCTGCAATAAATTCTTTTAGACTGTCAGCTCGAAAAGTTCTTGCCATATTCGTTAAATCCTTTTCCTCTTGTAAAAGCAAAGCATTGTTTTCCAAAAATTTCACTTCTGATTCATAAGTAACACTGTCCACTCCTTCAATTTCTTTAGTCATAGGAGCAATTTCTTCTATAAAGCGTTTTATATCTCGTTCTTTACCTTCTACTCCTGCCACAATAGCATCTAAACTACTAAAATTTTTCATAGCATTTCTATAAGCTACCACAGTTTTATCTTTTTTAGGCAATAGATCCATAAACTGCATATTCATCTTTAATTTTGTCATAAAAAACCCAAGTATAAAAGTCAATAAAGTCGCTAAAATTAAAACTATTTTATATTTTTTTACTATTAAGCGTCCTAGTTTTTCTAACATAATCTTCTCCCCACCTATACTCAGTTTGATTGCTTTCACCATGGATAGCAACTACAGTATACACACATTCATTATATACTTATATATATTTTAGATACTCTTCTATTTTCATAGCTAATCTATTCTTTAGATATTTATTAGCATAACCTAGTTTTTCCAATATAAGTTTTGCTTCTTCTCTGTATA
>CAZDNU010000270.1:0-1549 GCA_964506865.1 uncultured Fusobacteriales bacterium
ATTAAAGCTATTATAAAAGCTGAAATAAAGACCCCAGTAAGAATAAATTTTATATCTAAATCACTTTTTACTAGATTGAAAACTATAATTGTAAGCAAAGTATAGGCTAGCAATATATACATACCTTCATATCTATCTGCTACTCCAAATAAAGATACAGGCTTATATGGAGATAGATAAGCTGATAAAAATACAAAGCACATATACGCAAGTAATGGTACATAATATATACTATTTAGGAGTTTTTTCTCTTTATATAAATAAACGATGAAAGTACAAATCGATATAAATGTAAAAATCAAAATCCACTTTGCCTTATAGTATGAAAAAAAATCCGCATTTGTAGTACTAACTGGCCAGGCTTTAAAAGCAAGACCACTTAAAGGTACTGGTTTATAAAACACAATCAATGGCACAATTGCCAATAATAAAAACACCGGTATTAAATATATTACTCTACTTTTTTTTAGCTCTTTCATATTTTTCCCTCCTAGATATATTTATATTAGTTAGTTGCACAAAGTCTGCAACCGTTGTTTTACATAAGCTTTTTTCTTATTTTTTTCAAGTCTTACAAATTTTCACTGTTTAATTGTTTTTTATACAAGTATAGCTTATATCCGACTCTTTATATACTAATTTTCAAATTTTTCTGATATCTCTTTTTGGAGTATTATGTCAGATATTTTTCCATTATTTTTTTTTAAGTAATCCATAACTTCATCTCTTGCTTTCTTTATAAGCTTTACATCTTTTATTACATCTACAAATTTTATATCTGATATTCCGCTTTGACGTTTCCCAAATACTTCTCCAGGTTTTCGTAGCTTCAAGTCTTCTTCTGCTATTATAAAACCGTCATTGGTTTTTTCCATTATTTTCATTCTCTTTAAAGATATCTCATTTTCGCTTTGACTACTTAAAAAGCAATATGATTGATGCTCGCCTCGTCCCACTCTTCCTCTTAGCTGATGAAGCTGTGACAAACCAAATCTATCAGCATCCATTATCATCATAATACTCGCATTTGGTACGTCTACCCCTACTTCTACAACTGTAGTAGATATTAACATATCCAGTTTTTTCTTCTTAAACTTTTGCATTATACCCTCTTTTTCATTACTTTTCATCTTACCATGCAGTATCCCTATATTGTACTCATTAAAATATTCATTTTTCAATTCATTCGCTACCGTTTCCACTGAATTCCATTTAGCATTTTCGCTATCTTCTATCAAAGGACACACTACATAACATTGTCGCCCTTCACTTAATTTTTTTTGAATGAAATCATATGCTTTTTTATGATCAGTTTCACTTTTTATCCATTTTGTCTTGATATACTTCCTATTTGGTGGCAACTCATCTATTACTGATACATCTAAGTCACCATATATACTCAGTGCTAACGACCGTGGTATAGGAGTGGCTGTCATAACCATCAAATTACTTATTATACCTTTCTCACGAAGTTTTTTTCTTTGTTCTACTCCAAATTTATGTTGTTCGTCTATTACTATCAATCCCAATTTTTTAAATTTCACATTAT
>CAZDNU010000271.1:0-1938 GCA_964506865.1 uncultured Fusobacteriales bacterium
AAAAAATATGGGGTATACCCCATATTTTTTTATAAAAACACTAAAATTTATATATTTGGTCATAAAATAGTCACATGTATGGAGTAATATATATATGTCAAAGGAAAGTATAAAAAAATAAAATGGAGGCGATGGAAATGAAAAAGATAATACTGGTGGCAGCATTTATGATTATGTCAATAGGAGTACTTGCATATGGAGGTAAATATAGTAGCGAAGACAAAGGGAAAGGTGAAAATTATCAAGGAAGAAAATATGAACGTATATGTGAGATGAAAGAAAAGTATGAAAAATTAAGTGAAGCACAGAAAGTAGAATTGGAAAAAATAAGAGGTGAATTTCGTAGGACACAAAAATTATTATCAATTGAGAAGAAAGAAAAGAGCTTAGAAGTAGAAAAACTTATGCTTGAAAAAACAGTAGATTGGAGAAGAGTAGAAAGAGCTTTAGAAGAAAAAGCTGAAAAAGATGTTGCTTCGAAACTAAAAAGATTGCAATATAAAAAAATGATTGAAGAAAAATTTGGAATTGAGATGAATTATAAAAACCGAAGAGGACATAAAAATCATAAAAACCGAGATAAAGGAAATAGAAAACAAAAAATGGGAAATAAACAATAAATATATTGGTGACAGGTACAGAAGGTGCTTGTCACCAATATATTTATTTTGCATAATAAAAGGAAAGGTAGTATAATGATATAGTTGATATATTTTATAAAAGAGGTGTGACATGAAGAAGATACTTTTGGTAGAAGATGAAGAAAAAATGCGAATTGTTGTAAAAAATTACTTAAAAAAACATGGATATGAAGTATATACAGCAGAAAATGGATTACAAGGTTTAGAAATATTTGAAACCGAGATAATAGACTTGGTGCTACTGGATGTAATGATGCCTGACATGGATGGCTGGGCTGTATGTCGAGAGATAAAACAGCAAAGTAAAATTCCGGTGATCATGTTAACAGCTCGTTCAGGCGAGTCTGATGAACTGTTTGGATTTGAATTGGGAGCGGATGATTATATAAAGAAACCATTTAGCTTAGGAGTATTGCTGGCAAGAATAAAAGTTTTGTTAAAAAGAAGTACTAAAGAAGTAAATGGACTTGATTTTGATGAATTAAAAATAGATGAGATGAGTAGAAAAGTATACTTTGGTGAAAAGGAATTAATATTACCTCCAAAAGAATATGAATTATTAGTATATATGGCTAAGAATAAAGGAATAGCTTTGAGTAGAGAACAAATTCTTGACAAAGTTTGGGAGTATGACTATCTTGGAGATTTAAGAACAGTAGATACACATATAAAGAAGTTGCGGAAAAAATTGGATGGCAGGTATATCAAAACCATACATGGGTATGGATATAGATTTGAGGTGTAAAATGAAAATTAATCTTTTTTCAAAAATATTTTTCAGTATAATGACACTAGTTAGTATAATTATAGTATTTGCAGGGCTACTAAATGAGGTTTATTTGGAAAAATATTATACAAAACAACGCTTGAAGATAATGGAAAATATAATAAAAGATTTGCAAATCAATCCTATTACTAGAGAAGAAAGAGAAATACTAGAAGAAGAAAATAATGTAAGGATAATGAAAATAAACAATAAAGATATGATGCATAAGCCGTATAATAGACGAAGAATAGATAGGCTAATACGTAATTTATCCAAAAATGATAAAAATAATCTTGAAAATGGAAAGATAATATCAGTAGAAAATTTACAAGGACCATTTAAAAGCATAGATGCTATAGTATATGAAAATAATGAATTTGTAATAGTAAGTACTTCGAAAGTATCAGTAAATGAAAATATAATGGTTATAAAAAAGTTTTTTACAATTATTGCCTTATTTTCATTTATATTTAGCATATTTGTCAGTTATTTCTTATCAAAAAAGATAGTAAAGCCCATAAAAAATATAAA
>CAZDNU010000272.1:0-1823 GCA_964506865.1 uncultured Fusobacteriales bacterium
TTAAAAATTTGATAAAATAAAGGGAATTGCAAAATAGTGCAGGCGGAGTGAATTTCGCCTGTTTGTATTTAAAATAAAAAATTTATATAAAGGGGTTTTGAGAGTGAAAAACAGAAAGTATATTTTTGTAACAGGAGGAGTTGTATCCTCGTTGGGAAAAGGAATCACAGGTGCTTCATTAGGACGTTTGCTTGAAGCAAGAGGGTATAAGGTAACTATACAAAAATTTGACCCGTATATAAACTTAGACCCCGGAACAATGAGCCCTTATCAACATGGAGAAGTTTTTGTAACGGATGATGGAGCCGAGACAGATCTTGACATAGGGCACTATGAAAGATTTATTGACAAAAATCTTACAAAATACAATAATGTCACAACAGGTAAGATATATTGGTCAGTTTTGACAAAAGAGCGAAAAGGCTCGTATTTGGGAGCGACAGTACAAGTGATCCCACATATCACAAATGAAATAAAAAATAGAATCGAAATAGTAGGAAAAGAAAATGACAGTGATATTGTAATAACTGAAATAGGTGGTACTGTAGGAGATATTGAAAGTTTGCCATTTTTGGAAGCTATAAGACAGTTTCGAGGAGATGTAGGAAAGGAAAATATACTGTATCTACATGTGACACTTATCCCTCATCTAAAGGCAGCAGGAGAACTAAAGACAAAACCAACTCAACATAGTGTAAAAGAGCTGAAAAGTATAGGTATACAACCTGATATCATAGTGTGTAGGACAGAATTTCAATTATCTGAAGAGATAAAAAGAAAAATATCGCTATTTTGTGATATAGAGAAAGAAGCAGTAATAGAAGCTATGGATGCTAGTAGTATCTATGAAATACCTTTGATAATGGAAAAAAATGGTTTGGCTGAGATAACTTGTAAAAAGTTGAGTATCGAAAACACTGAGCCTGACTTGAAAAACTGGGAAAAACTTGTATCAAAAATAAAAAATCCAAAACATAAAATAAAAATAGCTGTGGTAGGAAAGTATGTAGCATTAAAAGATGCATACCTTAGTATAAATGAATCAATAGAACATGCTGGATTTTACTTCGATACGGAAGTAGCTATCACATACCTAAATTCTGAAGAAGAGATAACGCAAGAATTGCATGAAGTAGATGGTATACTGATACCTGGTGGATTTGGAGATAGAGGAGTAGAAGGAAAAATCAGAGCTATAAAATATGCTAGAGAAAACAAAGTTCCATTTTTTGGTATCTGTCTTGGGATGCAGTGTGCTGTAATAGAGTATGGAAGAAATGTACTTGGATATGAAGGAGCGCATAGTACGGAATTTAACGAGAATACAAAATATCCTTTGATAGATATATTACCGGAACAAAGAGAGATAGAAGATAAAGGTGGTACTATGAGACTTGGAATATATCCTTGTAAACTAGAACAAGAATCAAAATTCTCTAAGTACTACAATTCTGATCTCATATACGAAAGACACAGACATAGATATGAATTTAATAATGAATTTAGAGAAGAACTTGAAAGTGCTGGATTGAAAATATCAGGAACATCACCTGATGGTAGATTGGTAGAGATAGTGGAGATAGCAGATCATCCATGGTTTGTAGCCAGCCAATTTCATCCTGAATTTAAATCAAGACCAAATAGACCACATCCTTTATTTACAGGATTTGTAGAAAGTATATTAAATAAAAAAGGTATAAAAACAGACGGATATAAAGACTAAAAAAAAGCCACTGGGGTCAGCCCCCTGTGGCTTTTTTTTTTACTAACCATGGGGGAATTTGAGTGACAGGCACCAAAACTATTAAACGGTGCCGGTCACT
>CAZDNU010000273.1:0-2384 GCA_964506865.1 uncultured Fusobacteriales bacterium
TAGGATAACGCACATAATCAGAATATTTCTTTATAAGCTCACGTATTTTATATTCTTCTAAGTAGACAGCAAACTCGTCTTGGTCATTTTCGTCTAGATCATCTCTTAGTTCTAGTATGATATCTGTACCACGACTATCTTTTGTAGTCTCATCTATTGTATATGTACCGTCGCCTGTTGATTCCCATTTGTATGCAGTATCAGCAAAGGCAGATTTTGTGATCACAGAGACTTTTTTTGCAATCATAAAAGCTGAATAAAATCCTACACCAAATTGTCCGATTATATCAAGTTCGTCAGTATTTTGCTCTTTAGCTTCTTTTAACTGCTGCATAAAAGCTTTTGAGCCTGATTTTGCTATTGTACCAAGATTTTCTACTAATTCTTCGTGATTTAGTCCAATACCGTTATCAGATATTGTCAGTAATCGCGTATCTTTGTCTGTACGTATAAAGATTTCAAATTCTGTATCATCGCCTAAAATAGAGCTTTCGGTAAGAGATTTGAATCGGAGTTTATCAATTGCGTCTGATGCATTTGATATCAATTCTCGCAAAAATATATCCTTATGTGTATAAATAGAGTGAATCATAAGGTCTAATAATTGTTTTGTTTCTGTCTGAAAATTTCTAACTTCATGTGACATTTTATTACCTCCTATAACTTTGTGTTAGCACTCTTTGTAGGCGAGTGCTAAATATTTTTAACATATTTTTAAGACTTTGTCAAGAAAAGAGGGATATTTTTTTACAAATTTTTCTGTGCTAGTATGATATATACTATGATTTTGTATTAATAATTTGAAATTAAATAACGACCTTGACATTTGGAAATATAGATAGTAAACTTATACAGTAAAGTAATATATTTTGAAATAAGAGGTGATTTAAGATGGGTCGAGATTTTAAAAGATTATCAGAAGAGAGGCGTTCTGTCAATTTTTTTGATAAAAACAAAACAATAGACAAAAGTATTTTAAAGGATATTATAAATGATGCTGTACTGACACCATCTTCCTTTAATACACAGCCTTGGCGTATAATATTGATCGAGAGTGAGGAAGCAAAGCAAAAATTGTTTAAGGAAGCAAATAAGCAAGAAAAAATAATAGAGTCAGCAGTTACATTGATTATTGTAGGGAAAAAATTTGGATTTCGACGTCATAATCCTATATGGGATGAAAAAATAGCCAATGGCTATATGACTGAGGAGGCTATACAGGGATATTTGAAATTTGCTGAAAGTATATTATACTCAGATGATATCAAAAAAACTTCTTATGCGGTGCGTAATAGTTCTTTGCTGGCGATGACGATTATGTATTCTGCTAAATATTATGGGGTGGATAGTCATCCAATGATAGGATTTGACGAAGAGAAGACTAAGAAATTATTTGACATCGGAGAAGACTAAGTAGTTACTATGATGATTTCTCTTGGTTATTTTGACGAGAACAAAGAGCTATATCCCAGAGAAAATAGGTATAAATATGATGAGATTGTAAAAGAATATTGATTTGAAAGAAGGCAACTAAAACCTTAAATTAGTTGCCTTCTTTACATAATGTCTGCTTGCATTAAGGTAAAAGGTATGTTATAATTTAGAGCATAATATAAAAACATAAAGGTGATTTTACGCTTTGCATTACTTTATGCAAAAATAAATATTTAAGGAGTAGATTGGATGAAAAGGGCAGTATTGCTAGATGTAAGCGCTATAATGTATAGAGCATATTTTTCTTTAATGAATATGCGTACCTCAAATCAAGAACCAAGTGGTGCCGTTTATGGCTTTTTAAATACATTTAATGGAGTTTTAGAGGAGTTTTCTCCTGATTATATAGCAGCTTGTTTTGATGTAAACAGAGAATCATTGCAGAGGAGAGAAATATATGATGCTTACAAGGCAAATAGAGATGCAATGCCTGAAGATATGCAAAAACAATTACAGGGTATAAAAGATGCATTGGATATATACAACGTAAATAAAGTGATAATAGAAGGACATGAAGCAGATGATGCGTTGGGGACTTTAGCGAGAAAATTTGCAGCAGAAGGCATAGAAGTCTACATCGTGACAGGCGATAAGGATTTATCACAGATTATATCGAAAAATATAAAAATAGCTCTTTTGAGCAAGGGAAAAGAGAAATTTAAAATAATAGAGACCGCTGAAGATGTACAAGAACAATTGGGAGTTCTCCCAGAGGAGATTCCTGATTTATTTGGTCTGCAAGGAGATAACTCCGATGGTATACCTGGTGTCAAGGGAGTTGGACCCAAGACAGCAGTAAAGTTAATAAGTGAGTACAAAAATTTAGAAAAACTGTATGAAAATATAGAGGACATAAAAGGAAAATTAAAAGATAAATTGTTAACAGATAG
>CAZDNU010000274.1:0-2185 GCA_964506865.1 uncultured Fusobacteriales bacterium
AACAACCCTGCATCAGTAAGAGCCTCTACCACTCTTGCACTTTCAAAATAAATTTTCTCATACATATTTTTATACTCTTCAAAGAATTTATTAGTAACATTTTGCAATATTTTTCTTTTTTCTTCAAGTAATAAATCTTTGAATGTAAAGTAATCTCTACTAATATACATATCTATTCCTCGCATAGATTCTACAATAGAAAATCTATTTTCTACTTTGGAAAAGATAGATTTTTTTATGTCAATATACTCACTATTGGAAAATACATTTTTTACAGAACATCTAAAATCAGTGCTTCCAAAACGTATCACTCCGTATACCATATGACGTATTTCATGGCTTACAAAGTCTTTCACTCGTAACTTACCTACTCCTAAAGTCAAGGCCCCTTCTACCACTTTCATATTATCATCTTCCTCTACTTCATATGTATATAAAGTTTCCGGATTGCCCTCTTCAAACAAAGAGCTAATAGCATAGTGAGCTACTATTTTTTCAAAAGTAACTATTTTCGGCTTGATCAGAGTCTCGTATATATGTTTTGCATTTCGCATACTATTCATATTGCTTTGTGCTTTTTCTAAGTACTCAAATAATATACTCTCCAAATCATCATTGGTAAATTCCTGTGCTAGTTGTATTGCTTTTGCCGCATACATTAATATTTGCTGTGTCTCTATACCTGATACTTCATCAAAAAACCATCCACAACTCGTAAACATCAGCATAGAGTTTCTTTGCATTTCAAGTAATTTTAACACATTTGTTTTTTCTTCCAATTCCAGTTCATATTTTGCTTCTTCTTTTAAAAATTTTGCTATATTTTCATTACTTCTGTCTAATATGACTTTAATATAGTTGTTTCTAGCTTTCCATGGATTTTTCAAATATTTTTCAGCTTCTTTTTCAAATGTTTTTTGCAATTTATCTCGCAGTGCATTTAGACCTTCTCGTAGTGGTTTTCTCCATTTTTGATTCCAGTCCCCATTGCCTCCAGTATTGCAACCACAATCATCTTTCCATCTATCTACTCCATGTGCACAACTCCACGCCGTTCCTTCTCCCTTGCCCTCATTTATCTCTACTTCGTATAGAGGTGGATGTGCTTCTAGGTAATTTGCATAATTTGTCACTACAAAACCTTGGTCTTGGGCTGCCTCAAATAGTAAATGTGCTAAAGTTAGATCAGCAAACTTTTTATGATGTCCATATGTTTCTCCATCTGTAGCCACATTTATAATTTGTGGATGCTCAGCTTCATCGCTTAGTGGCAATGTCAACCTGTGAAGAAATTTTCCAGAATCATGTAAGGTATCTTCAAAGCCCATACTATTTGATATAGGGCCATCATAAAAAAATATATCTAAGTACTTACTTTTATCTTTTTTCGAAAAACATCTATATGGTCTAGTCGCGTCTATTTTAGCTCCAAGTACATCTGTCCATTCATCTTCTTCCCCCATCTTTCTGATTTTGGATGCTTGGTACGGTGATAGTATAGTATATCGTATACCATTTTCTATTAGTGTCTCTACTGTTTTATAATCAATTGCTGTTTCCGGCAACCACATACCTTCCGGTTTTCGCTTAAATCTACTTTCAAAATCATAAATCCCCCATTTTGTTTGAGTTTCTTTATCTTTCTCATTGGCCAATGGCATTATTAAATGATTATATATTTGAGCAATTGCATTTCCATGTCCATTATTTTCTTTTACACTGATTGCATCAGATTCTATTATCTTTTCATATGTTTCACGATCTGATTTTTCTAGCCAACTCAAAAGAGTCGGGCCGAAGTTAAAATTCATCTTCGAATAGTTGTTTACCATCTTTACTATTTTGCCGTCCCTTCCAAATATTTTCGAAAATGCATTTGGTTTATAACACTCAAAATTTATTCGCTCATTCCAGTCATGGAAAGGATGCGCACTTTTTTGTATCTCTATATCTTCTAGCCATGGATTTTCTCTTGGTGGCTGGTAAAAATGTCCATGAATTACTAGATATTTTTTTTTCTCCTGTTTTTCTTGAGCTTTTTCTTTTTTCATAATATATCACTCCCTGCAATATTGTTTTCTGGCGTATATTTGTATTTATTCTATAACTATATTGATTTGAATATCTAGACATTATTATTTCAAAAGTTTTTCATCTATTTTTAAAAAAATATCTGCTATTGTCG
>CAZDNU010000275.1:0-11378 GCA_964506865.1 uncultured Fusobacteriales bacterium
ACGGCCTATTGTAATAGTAAAAAAAGATACGAGACCTAAAAATAAAGTGGATAAAAAAGAGTTGGATGAGTTTTTGAAAAGGGTAAAACTTGATTTGAAGAGTACAATACTAACAATCAAAAATACAGGGACAATAGTTCAATTTAAATTATCTGCAAATGCTTTGAAAATAATTAATAGCATAATAGCAAATGATAAGGTTCTTTTAAATTTGAAAAAAATGCAAAAGCATGATCCGTATTTGTATAATCATGCTATCTATGTAGCTTTAGTATCTATTGTAGCTGCTGAAACGATAGGGCTAAATAAAAATGATATGTTTTCTATTGGATTGGCAGGAATAATGATAGATAGTGGGATGGTAAAAGTTCCGCAGGAGATTATTACAAAAAAAGCAGTATTGAAGCCGGAAGAACGAAGTATCATTGAAAAACATCCTTCCGAATCATACAAAACAATAGCAAAGCTACAAATAGCAACAGAATTGTCGAAAAGGATAGTACTAGAACATCATGAAAGAATAGATGGAACCGGGTATCCGAAAAAAAGAACAGGCGATAAGATAAATGAGTGTACTCGTTTGCTATCTATAATAGATGTGTATCATGCCTTGATAAGTGATAGACCATATCATCAGAAAAAAACAAACAAAGAAGCTTTCTTTACAATATTTATGTATAGAGGCAAGCAATTTGATGGAGAAATATTGGCGAAATTGATAAAATAAAATTTTAAAGGATAAAAAATTGAGAATGCAAAATTGGAGGAGATAAATGATTCGTACAGTATATTTGGCTACAGTAGTATCAGTATATTTTATAATAAGTATAGTATTTCATTTGCCTATAGTATTGCTTATGGGAAAAGAACGAGGAACCAGGTGGGCGAGAAAATGCGCAAAGAGATGGGGTAAATTTATAATTGTAAATACGGGTTCTAAAGTAGAAGTAAAAATAAAGGATGAAGCAGATTTTGCTAAATTAGGTGAAAAAGAACCATTTGTAGTGGTAGCAAATCATCAAAGCAATATGGATATTCCACTTTTATTGGGATATTTTCCAAAATCAATAAGTTTTGTAGCAAAAAAAGAGATGGAAAAATGGCCTATAATTGGACTGTGGATGAGAAAAATACGTTGTGTATTTTTGGATAGAACTAATCCACGTGAAGGCATAAAAACAATGAAGGTAGGAATAGAAAATATAAAAGCTGGATATTCAATAGTTATATTTCCAGAAGGTACAAGATCAAAAGACGGAAATATAGGAGAATTTAAAAAAGGAAGCTTTAAATTGGCTGTAGATCCAGGAGTCAAAATAATACCAATAACAATAAAAGGTACTATCGATGTTTTGGGACAAGAGAGTAAAAAAATCCAAAAGAATCCAAATATAAAGTTAATAATAGACAAAATCATAGACCCCTCAAATATGCCAAGAGAAGAAAAAAAAGCATTAAACGAAGAAGTAAGAAAAATAATTATTAAAAATTATGAAGAAGCTTAAAATAAGAATTTGCTTGTATTCCGTGGGATAATTTAAAATAATAGAGTTGTTGTATCGGAGTTAGGTTTTAAGAAAATTTATAAAGAAAATTAAAAAAGGACTGGCAAAAGAATATGTATTTGCCAGTCCTTTTTTAATAGATGTAGTTTTAATTAATCCAAAGTTAAAAGATAGTTAATGATATCGACATACCCATTTTCTTGAGCTATCATCATTACATTTTTACCATCTTTTCCATTTACATTTGGATTAGCTCCATTGTCTATAAGTAATTTTAGAAGCTGTAGGTTGTTTTTTTTAGCTGCCAATGTAGCAGGAGTATCACCAAATGAATCAATAAAATTCAAATCAATATCTTCTTCAAGTAATCTTTGTATAACTGTTGCATAATTGTTGTCAACAGCTAACATAAAGACTTCATGAAGTACATATTTATCATCTGGAGTTGTAAAATCTAAATTAGCTCCATTGTCTAGTAATGCAAATATAATATCTGGAGTAGATGCAAACACAATAGCAGGATTTCCCGCTTTGTCTAAAGCGTTTATATTGGCTCCAGAGTTTATAAGTAAATAAACAAGGTCAAGTTTTTTTTCAAAAACAGCTAATGTCAAAACAGGTGTCCCTGCTTTGTCTGTAACATTTGGATTAGCTCCAGCTTCCACCATTGCTTGTGTTATAGGAAGAGTTTTAGACTTTACAGCTACTGGAAGTGGCTTTAGACCAATTGAAGTTTCACGATTAAAATCATATCCTTCATCAGCTAATATATTTATTACTGCAGGATCATCTGTCATCATAGCGACAGTTTTACCACGATTCATATTCCCTTCACTATAATCACTTTTATTTTCGAGATATAAATTAGGACTATGTGATAAAATATACATAAAATAATCATAGTTTATGTCGCGAGATTGAACGATTTCTAGCAATAATGTATTACCGCTTGAATTATATGCATTTATATCAGCACCATTTTGAATAGCTTTTCCTGCAGCGCTAATATCCCATTTTCGCTGAGATCGAAAAAGATTACGAGTGGCCGTTTCAATATCCTTTTTTTCTTGACTGACTTCTTTTTTTACTTCTTGAGTTTTTTCGACAGGTTTGTTATTTGAACAACCCATAAATATAGTTGTTGCAAGTAAAAAAGAAGATATAATTAATCTTTTTTTCATATTAACCTCCTATTTTTTTGGTATATATATTATAATACCTCACAAAGAAGCTTTTGTCAAATGAAAAGCTATAAATAAAATAAAAAAGAATACTATTTTAGGACTATTTCGTAAACTAATGGCGACTTAGCATTTCGAGAAAACTGTAATGATTTTGAAAAATTATATTCCGGAATATTTACATCTAGTGTATACATTTCATCCAGTGTATTTAGTTCAACTTCCACAAGACCATTTATATCGGTTTTATACTGAACATTATTTAAAAAAACTTCTTTTTTTGTCAAAGGTTGTCCATTTTTTGCTTTTATATCGAGAATAACATTTAAAGATTTTTTCTCTAGGATAATATTAAACGTTTTTGCATTTCCTTCAGAAACTTTAAATTCTTGACTTTGATAATCTACATACTTTTTATTATTTATAAATATGACATATTTACCGGAAATAGATATATTTTGGAAGGAAAAATTACCATTTGAGTCAGATGACGTAAAATTTTCAAAATCAGATTTTTTATCTTGTATACCTATTTTTAGTCCGGAAATAGGAAGCACTCCATCTGTAACGGTACCATTAATTGAAGAAAAAATTTCTTCTAGATGAAAATTGAAATTATTAATATAACTATTTTCTGCAATTTTCTTTACGTTTCCTTTTGAACGATATCCTGACTTAGATGCCTTGACTACAGCTAAACCATTCTTAATAGATGCATAGTAATAACCATCTTGATTTGAAAAAACTTGTTTTTCGGAATTACCAATCTTTATGCTAATAGCGGCTCCACTAATCACTTTATTTCTAGTAGTCTCTACGTAGCCAGAAATAGAGGAATCTAAATTTTGTGTATCCAAGGATAGATTATAGGTCTTACCTGGGACAACAAAGTCATATGCTTTTTCTTTTTCATTTAAGACATAATGATCATTATCTATGATTATCTTATAAAGACCCGTAGGTAAGACAACATTAAATTTTCCATCAGGTTTAGAGGTTGTTTCGTAACGGCGTTTACTTTTTTCTTCAAAAATAATAGTTAAAGGACTTTCTGTAGTAGGCAAAAGTATACGTCCGGAAACAAAGACAGGGAGTTTTTTCATTTTAACTAAAAAAATATTTTCAGTATTTTTGCTTATGTGAATTTCTTTTTTGGAAAAAGGATATGCATTTTTATTTTCTGCATAAAACTCATAGGTACCTTCTTCTAATTTTATGGAAGCACTGGTAAGTGCAGATCCTGTGGATACTACTGTATCATTTTGTTTGATAGTATAATGTGTAGAGGCAATATCTTTTTCATGAAAATTATTTGCCTGGTATTCTTTCAAAAGCACAAAATCTTGTATAGAGTTAATCTCGAAAACAAATGTAAAATCTTTTGTGCGTTTATTCAAGTTCAAATTATAATTTTCAGAAAACTTCGATACTTCGATTTTTTTAGTATATTTAAAATAATCAGCGCTTTTTACGTGGACGTAATAATTTCCATATGGCAAACGTATATTATAAGAATTATCTGAAAATATATCGTCGTGAATTAATTTATCATCATCAGAAAAAAACAAAATAGAACCTGAAGCAACATTAAAATTAAAATTAAGTAAAGCACTTTTCTTTTCAAGTTGCAGTCTTATCTGTGAATCACTATTTTCTGTACTAATAATTTTTTTTGTGCTGGTTAAATACTTGTCGGCAATAGCTTCTAAAGAATATTTATGAGCTTTTGTAAGCTTTATAGAAGTAGGATTACTATTCGGAACTAATTTTTTAGTATTGTTTGTATCTAAATTACGTATAATCAAAGAAGCCCTTGTAATAAGTTCATTATTTTCATTTTCAATAAAAAGCTTTTTTAAAGTGAAGCTTTTTTGCAAAGTAAAACCAAGCTCTTGTTCGTCTGAAAAAGATATATTTTTAGAAATAGGGACATAGTCTTCTTTTGAGATACTGATATTGTGTGCCCCCGGAAACAGCATTACAGATGTTTTGCCGAATTCGTTTGTTAGAGTTTGAAATCTATCAATATGAACACTCACATTTTGTAAAGCTTGCCCACTTTCATCTAATACCGTTATAGTATATTCTGTAAGATCTTCGCTGGGTGCAAAAGAAAACCCAATAAAAAAGAATACAAACAAAATAAATAAATTTTTTATTTTCATAAGAATACTCCTTGTTTTTTTTAAAAAAAATATGTTATAATAAACTTAAGCATATATTGTCAACTATTAAATTACAATTAGATTATTTGATTTATAGATATATATATCATGTAATTAGGTTTTTTGTCAAATTTTAATTTATAAATATGGATATAGAGGAGATCAAATGAAAGTTAGTATTAAAACAAAATTTATGATAATGATAATAACGATGCTCATATTAGCTGTTTGTTTCACCTATGCCATTACTATAACTACAGTATATAAGAGTATAAGTGAAAGATTTTATAGAGAAAATCAACAAAAAAGAAAACAAATTTTATATTACTTGGATGATTTAAGTCTCTTAGTGCAAAGAGAAAGCAAAATAATATCCGAAAATATATTTTTGAAGAATTATATGAAAGGGGAATACTTTAAAGATAAGGAGTATAGACCAAAATATTCTGAAAATAATTTTTTGAATTTTTTATGGGAAGAATATGACTATAATAAATTAATAAATGAATTAAGAGAAAATGTAAAGACTAATTTTCGTTTAGAAAGTGAAGTACAAATCGATATAATAAATAAATATGGCATAAAAATAAAAGAAGATACAGAAACTATGAATTATGGTAGAGAGTTTTCATATAATTTTAGCGAAAAATTATTGCAAGAAAAGATAGAGTATATTGAAAATAGAAAAAATATATACATTAGAGGCTATTCTCCTATATTTTCAGAAAATGCAAACAATTTTTTAGGTGGGATATATGTAACGATAAAACTGGATAAGAGATTTCTAGAATATTTCAAAACATCTTTTAACGCAGACTTTATAATCTATGATAGTTCAGATGGATATATAATATCTACTTTTGAAAAGCCTGCCGAGATAGATGAGATCATCAATAAGGTAAAGCTAGATAAAATAAAGCTGAATTTTGTAGAATTAGAAATATACAAAAAAATATATCAATTAACGAAGTTGCAACTTAGCTCTGAAGATGGAAAAAAAGTAGGAACAATTTTGGTAGCATTTGATAAAATGGAGATACTAGACAATATAAAAAGGATGGCGCTGTATTTATTTTTATTTTTGTTTATATTTTTTTCGTTAATAGCGATAATATCTACTGCAGTATTGGACACTATAGTTTATTCTATCAAAAATCTAACAATGAAAATAAATAGTATAAGAGAAGGCAACTTTAATGTGAGTTTGGGGTCATTAGTAAAGCGTAATGATGAGATAGGTATACTTGCAAAAGACTTTGAGGATATGGTAGAAATATTAAAAAATAAAATCAATCAATTGGAAGATGCAAGTAAAAATAATATAGAGTATTCTGAAAGATTAAAGCTTGTAAATGATCAATTGGAATCAACTCAAAAACAAATGATAGACAAAAATAGCAGTATAGATACAATAAACAAAAATTTAAATAGACGAATAACGGAAATAAGTAATTTGTATTATTTGATAATAAATACAGCTAAATATATAGTAGAAGATAGTTTTTACCAAGTATCAATAAAAGGTATACGAGAAGGTTTGGGGATACGAAAAGTGATATTTTATGAGGTAAATGAAAATGAACTGATAATAAAAGCAAAACTAGGTACAGGGATAGACAAACAAAGCATAGCAATTACAGACAATATAATCAATATTTTAAAGGAAAATGAGATATACCGAGTCAAAGATAAAGGAGAATTTGCGTGGGAAGAGGAATTGAAAGTGCCATATATCATGCCTCTTTTGTCAATGAAGAATAGCACTACATATGAAGTGTATGGCATGCTTGTATTTGATAATGAAAAAGAGCTATATATAGATGCAATAAATTCGATTATAACGTATGTGAGAACTATAATACTAGCATACGAGAATAGAAGATTATATTTAAAACTTGTAAATGAAAACAAAAAAATGGAAGAAACCATGAAAAAATTAAAAGAATCCGAACGAATGAAAAATATATTTTTGGCAAATGTCAGTCATGAGCTGAAAGTACCATTAGTACCAATAAAAGGATATACAGAAATACTTTTGAACGGTACTTTGGGAGACTTGGATATATCACAAAGAAAAGTTTTGATAACTATGTTAAATAATAGTGAAAGGTTACAAACAATAATTGAAAATATATTGAATTATTCTCGGATAGAGAGTGGGAAATATCAATTTATTAATGTAAGCTTTAAGTTGATCACTTCTATAAATGGAGCTTTAGAGCAACTAGAGAACACAATAAGCAAAAATAGAATAAGAGTACACAAGGATTTTGAAGAATACAGTAGTGAAGCTTATGGCGATGGTGATGCAATAAAACAAGTACTGATAAATATTATATCAAACAGTATCAAGTTTTCGGATGAAGACTCAAATATATATATAGAAATAAAAGATAAAGGAGAAAAATATACAATATCTATACAAGATGAAGGTATTGGTATGGAAAAAGAAAAAATAGAGCAGATATTTGAAAGTTTTAAACAACTAGAAGAGGGGGATACAAGAAAATATGGTGGTGTTGGACTGGGACTTACAGTAGCACAAAAGATATTGGAATATTACGGCGAAAAGTTAATAATTAAAAGTAAAATAAATGAGGGGACAACAATAAGCTTTTATGTAAATAAGCTTATAAGATAAAATTATGTATAGATAATTCGTTGGCATTGACAAAAAGCTTAAAATGGTATAAAATAGCCTTATCTATACTATTATAGGAGGAGATTTTAATGGAAATAAAAAATTTAGAGCTTTTGTCAAAAGAAGATCTATATGAATTAGCGAGAGAGTATGAAATAAAAGGAAGAACACAAATGAGTAAAGAGGATTTACTGCAATCTCTTTCAGCTGTAATGCTAGATGACGGACAAGTACATGTAGAGTCAGATCTATTTGACTTGGGAGCGCCAATGATAGGTGTTGGAGCATCTGATAAAAAACTACCATCAAGTCTTGACTTTACTAGAGAAGAAAAAAGTCCAGAACCAGAACAAATAAAACTAACAAGTTCTCCATTTTTTGATGGAGATCCATTACCAGATAGATATGATGAAGATATAATGTGCCTTATGCCAAAGAATCCACAATGGACATATGCCTACTGGGAGATCACGCCAGGTAAATTAGAAGAGCTAAAAGCTCAGCACGGAGACAAGATAAATGGATCAAAACCTACAATCAGAGTCTATGACGTAAGTCTAAAAGAATTTGACGGTACTAATGCAAATAGCTATTTTGACTTAGAGTTGCCTCACGATTCTAAAGATTGGTTTATTGGAGGGTTAAATCCAAAAGCCAGCTATATAGCAGATTATGGATTTAAAACTGAATCAGGAGAATTTATTACAGCTCTTAGATCAAACGCTATTGAGACAGCTAGTGATACGATATCTAATAATATCGATGAAGAGTGGATGATAGTAGAAGAATACTTTAAAAAGATACTGGAAAGATCATCAAGAGGTAGAATAGTAAATGGAAAATGGATAGGTGGAATGGGAGCATCAGGAGCAATGCTTGGAAGCTCTGAAGAGATGGCTGGAAGAGTTTTAAGAAGACTTCTTATGGAAAAAACATCAAAACGTGAAAAATTATTAGCTCACCTAGAAAGAACTATGGGATCGATAGCTATGGGAAGTCTTGGACTTGGAAGTTTATCAGCTGGAAGTCTTACAGCTGGAAGCTTGAGTGTAGCAAAAGGTGATATATTGAAAAGCGAAGGAGAAATAGAAACAAAAGATTTCTGGCTAAGAGTAGGTACAGAGCTGATATTGTATGGTGCTACAGAACCAGATGCAACGGTAAATGTGCTTGGAAAGAAAATAAATTTACGATCAGATGGTACGTTTAGTTTTAGATATTCTCTTCCAAAAGGACACTATGAATTGCCTGTACAAGCTACAAACGCAGATGGAGATGATACTAGAGAATTAACACCTGTAGTTGATAGAACAGGACCTGAAAATAATACAACAGTATAATATAAATGAAAAAGGGACAGCTCAAAATTAATTTTGAGTTGTCTCATTTTATTTTGTCAGTAAAATTAAGTAGAGTTAACATTAAATTTAACGAAAGATTTCTAAAGGTGAATATAAATAATCTAAGAAGAAATCAAAAAATGAAAAAGTGCTTGCATACATTAAGCAAATCAAGTATAATAGAAGTCATAAAATGCATACTGTATTAATAAAAAAGTGTACAGCAATGAGTAAGAGCTAAGTAAAAAAAGTATATCAAAAGCGCTAAAATTTGGAGGAAAATATGAGAACGGTAGCAGAACATATATATGATATCGCGTACAATTCAATAAAAGCTAAATCAAGCAAGATAATACTTAATATAGAAGAAAATATAGAAAAAAATTATTTCAAGTTTAGTGTAAAAGATAATGGAGAGGGAATAGCGAAAGAAAATTTAGAACATATATATGATCCATTTTTTACTTCACGAGAAAAAAAAATACGTAAAGTAGGACTTGGTATTCCGTTACTGAAACAAAATGCAGAACTTACAACAGGCAGTGTAAAACTAGAATCAAAGTTAGGAGAAGGAACATATATAGAGGCTTTGTTTAAAACCGATAGCATAGATATGATAGAGATTGGTGACATATCTGGTACTTTGACAGGGCTTTTGACTAGTGCAAAGGAACTAAGTTGGGTTATAAATCTAAAAGGAGCAAAAGGAGAAGAAAGTATTAGTACTCAGGAGTTGGAAGAGGCGTTGAATGGATTGCCGATAAATAATCTAAAAGTAGTTGCTTTCATAAAAGAGATGACAAACAATATGTGTAAGGAGATATTTGAGCTAGTGTAGAGAATTTGGAATTGGAGGAGAAAATATGAAAAGATTATTGACTTTATTGTTATTATTTAATATGTACCTGATATCATATTCGGTAGACATGCTTATAGAAGCAGTAGCTGATGAAGCAAAGATAAATTTTGAAAATGAAGAATTTAGTGCAAAGGGTGGACTTAAAACTAAATATGAAGATGTAAAAATACAAGCAAATAAGATAAAAAAAGTAAAGGACAAAAATATAATAGTAGCGCATGACAAAATTTATTTTGAACAACAAGATCAAAAAGTAGAAGCAGAAGAGCTTAGACTTAGACTTGATGATAAGACTGCAATAATCAAAGATGGGAAATCATATACAAAAATCGAAGGAGATGCAAGAGCGCCACATGATAGAATTTACTATGGTGGAGAAAAGTTTGAAGCGAGATTTCCAAATAAGGCAATAGTGCGAAATGCATATTTTTCTACATGTAGCCACATTGTAGAGGGAAAAGAAAAAGCAGATTATAGACTGGATTCGAAAAAGATAGTAGTGTATGTAGGCAAACGACTTGTTGCATACAATAACTTTTTGTATATAAAAAATGTACCTGTACTGTGGTTACCGGTATATGTAACTTCACTTAAAAGTACAGCAGATGGCGCACCACTGTTTCCGAGATTTGGAGCCGATGCAGATGGCTCATATGTTATCTGGGGATTGGATTATGGAGAGGATGACTCAAAATATCTAAATGGAAGTGCGGCACTAAAATGGAGTAGTAAAAAAGGTTGGGTACTAGACAGCTGGAATAACGTATATACGATAGAAAAAGGAAAACACTATGGTAGTACACAGTTTACTGATACATATCCATTTCCAAAATCAGGGTATGAGAAAGAGTGGAAATTTACGCATAAGCATCATTACGGAAATAATAAAGGAAACTTTGATTGGGAATATCAAAATGAGAGTACGAGCTCTTTAAATGATGAAAGTAAAGATTATCTAACTAACAGTGGTAAAGCTACCAGTGATAAAATAGTGGTATATAAATTAAATACTGATTTCAAAGAGATTCCAACATTGTATCCAGAATTTTTGATAAATTTGGGACAAAAGATACATCCTGATTTTGATAAGTTTGCAAGAAATGGGACATATACACTGAAAACTGAAATTGAATGGACTGACCAAAAAGATATAATGAAAACTTTGGGTGAAAAAGAAGATGAGGATGGCGAAGAAGAAGTAGTTGGATATACAAAGCCTGATAGAAAAGTATTATTAGATACTACACTAACTAAAAAAGAAAAAAGTAACCGATATGATTATAGTATTCATTATAGAAGACTAGAAGACTTCAATCCTGGCAACCTGGCTAGTGATAAGTCTTCAAAGGAAGAAACACAAGGATATAAGCTAAATTTAAATAAATACAAAGCATATTTAGGATACGATATGACAGATAGAGATGTGTATAGACCATTGACAAGCTCTGAAAAAGAAGATTTGGAACGTAAAAAAGAAGATGCTTTTGGAGAAGTGGAAGAAGATGACGACGGTGATCCGATCTATATCAATGAAGGCTATGAAGATGTAGAGGCAATAAAACAGTATGATATTGATAAAAATGAAACATATAAAGCAAATATAGGAAACTATGAGATATTCAATACCGGTATAAAATGGGGAGCAGGCTATGAACAAAGTGAATCAGAGAAAAAGCTGAACCAAGAT
>CAZDNU010000276.1:0-3932 GCA_964506865.1 uncultured Fusobacteriales bacterium
TCTCTCTTTAGTTTATCAATCTCTTCTATTACATAGATTGGCAATACTATTAGGTTGTCCTCGAATTTAAACAACGCTTTTGGATCATGAATAAGTACATTTGTATCTAATACATAAATTTTAATCATTCTAATTCCCCCTTCTATTTCCCACGCTATAATAAAAACAATGAGGGAGAATTTTGTTGCTCCCTCGTTTTCCACAAATAAACCAAAAATCTCCAATTAACAAAATTACAATAATAATATTATCGACTTTTTACATTATTTTTTTATATTATATTTATATTAGTTTTTTTCAAGTATCTATTTAAAACTAGTATATACAATGCATGCGATGGTATATATGGTCCCACTGACACAGGTTCACCTGAATACGGGTGTACCTGTTCTGCTAGTATACCGGATTTCAAAGACCATTTTTCTACCTTTTCTATATATGCCATGGCTATTTCCAATTTCCCTATATTTATATAATAATTTGCAGCTAAAAGTGTAGCTGTAAACCAGGGATTTCCTGTTACTTTTTTTATATCTTTTGTAAATTGGTGAAAATTATCTCCTTCATATCTTGCTATACCGCCTATTTTGGTTTTTATCCTTAATTTTTCAATTGTTTTTTCAATAGTCCAGTTTATTTTTTCTTGAAATTCCTCATAAAAGTTTTCAAATAAGACTGTATACATGACACTACTATCATATTTATAATCTCCAATCTTCTCTCCATTATAATCAAATTTAATTGTTCGTAAAAAACGTTGTTCGGATTCATCCCAAAAGTTTTTTATTATGTTTTTTTTCAAAATCTTTAAACTCATATATATTTTTTTTATTAAACTTTTACTCCCAAACATTTTGACAAATTTTTGAGATAATGCCAGCGCTTCATATACTGCAGCTGTTGTATAAAAATGATGTCCCTCCATATCACCCCAAATATTGTAAGAGCTAAAAATTATACCATTATTTTCATCTATATAGTCGCACAAAAAAGAGCATGGCTTTTTTATCAATTTTTTATAAATCTCTTCAATAAATTGAATATCTTTTGATACTTCATAATGTTTTGATAATGCAATTAGCATCAATGCTGTCTGATCTTCCTGTATTGGAAGTTGATATTGCTTATTTACATACCAAGAATGCCACATTGAAGCAACTGACCCATCAGGATAATATTTTTGCCAAAAATATCCTCCCTTTCCTGATATTTTTTTTGCAAAACGAAAGAAATTTCGGGCTATTTCTGTATAACCAGCACTGTCAAGCGCCATAACCACTAATGAAGCATCTCGAAAATTTACATAGTTATATGTATCTTTATTAAATTCACAATGTTCAAAATCTACTGATGTGATAATTGATCCATTTTCATTGATATGCGATTTCAACATTATTAGACTTTTATTGTACTGATCTATGATATTACTTTTGAGTTTTCCAAAATTTAAATTTCTTTTACTTAACCAGCTTTTCCAGTAAGTTTTGGTTTCCTCTATTAATTTATCTACACCTTCTTTTAGTACTAATTCATTCAATTGTCTAACCTTTTGAAAGCTCTCCCCTGCGCAAAACCAGTAGTAAAATACTTTTTTTTCATTTGCACCTATTTTTTCTCGTAAACTAAACATACTGTTTACTTTTCCCTGTGCTATCTCATTGATTTCTAATTTTCCATCTTCAGCATCTTTGTACGCACCTTCAGTTCCAATTTCCATGTTGCTTACACGATACTCATATAATGAATCTGATTCACTTAGTCCATTGAATAAAAAATACCTATGTTTCTTATAATGTATTACTGATTTGCTAATAGGGTCATACAACGCCGTATTATTTTTATTTTTTCCATATAATTTTAAAATATGATGAAAAAAAAGTTTTATCTCTTTTTCTTCATCACTTAGATTTTTCACAGCCAGTACTCGCAAATATATATTTTTGTCAAAATGTATCGTCGCTTTTTCTTTTAGCTCAATGTTTAGATACTCTGTCTTTGTTTTTATTTGAGTTACCAAAGAATTCTCACTGTATTTTATGTTTTTTTTCCACTCTTCATCTATCCATGAAAACTTCCCAGATACCCAAAACCCCACTCTATTTTTATCTTCTTCCAGATGATTTTCATCACCTATATAAGGGTAGTATATATCCTTTATGCTTAAGTTCGAATCATAGCTTAGCGACATATTTTTATTCCCCAGTACTATTTTTTTCGCCATAATTATCCCTCTTTTCTCTTTTAATAGCCGTCATCAGTCCTTGAAGTATAATCTCCAAATTTTGTCAGCTCTTTAAAGAATCTTAGAAATACGGTGCCTACTGGTCCATTTCTTTGCTTCCCTATAATTAATTCACTTAAATTTTTGTGTTCGCTATCTTCATTATAATAATCATCTCTATACAAAAATACAACCATATCCGCATCTTGCTCTATTGCTCCAGAATCCCTTAGATCTGATAGCATTGGTCGTCGATCTGCTCTTTGTTCCGGTCCTCTGGAAAGTTGAGACAATGCGATAACAGGTACATCCAACTCTCTTGCCAAACCTTTTAATGATCGAGATATATCTGAAATTTGTTGGTTTCTAGAGTCACCTGAGTTTGTTCCTTGTATTAGTTGTAGATAATCAATTAATATCATCTCAAGCTTATTTTCAGCTTTTAGTCGCCTGGCTATGGCACGTATTTCAAGTACACTTACATTTGGAATATCCGCTATATAGATAGGCGCTTCTGCTAGTCTTCCTGTAGCCAAGCCAATCTTTGTCCACTCTTCCGAATCTAAAAATCCTGTACGTATTTTTTTTAGAGGCACTTGCGCCTCTATTGATATAAATCTTTGAAATATTTGAGATTCCGACATCTCCAAGCTAAATACAAGCACCCCTTTTTTTTGCTTTAGTGCCGACGTAAGGGCTACATTCAATGCAAATGAAGTTTTTCCCATGCTGGGACGTGCTGCAATTATAACCAAATCAGATGGATGAAATCCTGAAGTCATATTGTCAAACTCTTTAAATCCTGCTGCTATTCCCGTAACATCTCCTTTGTTTTGGTAGACCTTTTCCAATCTTTCAAATTCTTTGTCAATCAAATCTTTTACAGATACTACCTCTTTTTTTTCCTTATCTTGTGATATTTGAAATATTTTATTTTCAGCTTTATCTAATATTTGTTCGACTTCATCATGTCCATCATATGCCATTTCCACTATTTCAGTACCAATATTGATCACTCGTCGTAGAGTTGCCTTTTCTTTTACAATTTTTGCATAACTTTCAATATTTGCAGAAGTAGGCACTGCATTTAATATCTCAAAAACTGTTTCTTCTCCACCTATTTCACCTATCATACCTTTTTTCTTTAATTCCTCAATTAAAAGAACAGTATCTATTACTTCTCCCTTACTGTATAAATTTAACATTATTTCATATAAACGCCGATGTGCATTTTTGTAAAAATCATCCGGCTTTACTATATCTAATACTTTTGATAGCGCTTCCGGGTTTAATAATATTCCCCCTACGACTGATTCTTCTGCCTCCAAATTATGTGGTATAATTTTTAATTTGTTTTCCATTTTGCCTCTCCTTATCCTGCTTCTTATGTTGAACTCAATTCAGCCATTACATCTTCGATTCTATTAACTATTTGTACGTCAATATCATCTAAATCTTCCGGAACATCATTTCTATTATCAAATGGGACTAATACTTTTTTTATTCCCGATTGGGTAGCACCATATATTTTTTCAACTATTCCGCCTACTGGTTTGATTTCTCCTCGAATTGATATCTCTCCTGTGATAGCTATATCTTGTCGAAGCGGGATATCTTTTAGTAAGCTTATAATAAGTGCTGTCATCGCAGCTCCAGCAGATGGTCCGTCAACCTTACCACCACCAATTATGTTTATATGTATATCATAATC
>CAZDNU010000277.1:0-3161 GCA_964506865.1 uncultured Fusobacteriales bacterium
CCTGCTCCTGTGTCTATTATTATTATATCATAAATATGGTCTAATTTCTTTAATTTTATTAATATTTCTTCTCTTTCTACATCTGACAATTCCAGTATATCCAAAAATCCATTTCCACCCGAAATAAAATCTATACCCATAGGCCCCTTTACAATTATAGCTTCTATATCTTTTTTCTTTTTTACTAGATCTCTCATTGTGTATACCGGATTTATTCCCAACATTATTTCCACATTTGATAGCCCTAAGTCCCCATCTATGACTAATACTTTTTTATTTTCTTTTACAGCCAAAGCCGAAAGATTTACAGATAGACTAGTTTTGCCTACTCCTCCTTTACCAGAAGTTATAGCAATTACGCGAGCCGTACTATATTCTATACTGTCTTTATCCTTATTTTCCTTTAATTTTACTATTTCTCTTAATTTACTCGCCTGGTCCATATTTTAACCCCTCAACAAATATTTCGCTTAGTCTATCTTTTGTAGCCAACTCTATATCATCAGGAACTCTTTGACCATTTGTTATATAAGAAACCGGTATTTTATATTTTTTGTAAAGGCTCAAAAGTGATCCTATTCCGGTTGTTTCGTCTATCTTTGTGAAAATAATACTTGAAAATCCAATATATCTAAACTTTTCCAATGTTTCATATAATACAGATAATTTTGATGTAGCACTTACCACTAGACATACATCTATTTTTTTACCACTTTCTTTTAAATAAGATTTCAGCTCATCCATCTGTTCTCTATTTTTTGGACTTCTTCCAGCTGTATCCATTATTACCAAGTCTTTACTTTCAAACTTGTCTACTGCCTCAATCAGTTCTTCTGGCTTACTTACTACCTCTACCGGTACTTTCATTATATTTGCATAGGCTTTCAGCTGACTTACCGCTTCTAATCTATATGTGTCTGCTGTGATAAACGCCACATCTTTTTCTTCTTTCCATTTATTTGCTATTATCTTTGCACATGACGTAGTTTTGCCTACTCCTGTAGGTCCTACCAACATAATAACTTTGCTTTCAAGTACATCTGTTTTTACTTCTATGTTGTTATGAAAATATTCTTTTAAACCAGTATACAATTCATTCATTGTTTCATAGGATTTTGTAGAAAAGTATTTTTTTATATCTTCAATTACATCTTTTTCTATATCATTTTCTTTTAATATTTCCCAAAACTTATCAATATCATCTATTTTTTTTTGATTTTTCTCTTTTTTTTCTTTTTCAGAAAACATCTCTTTTCTAATCTCATCTCGGATCTCTTCTTTTATTTTTTTCTTAAGATTTTCAATATCTTCTTCGCCTCTGCTTTGCTGTATATTATTCTTTTTCAAATTATTAGGCTTAAAAGGAGAATAGACTCCTGTCCCTTCCATTCCTATACCTTCTTTTGCTGTATTTTCTTCCTTTATGACATTAGAAGGCTTCACAGCTGCCTTTTTTTCAGCTCCATATCCCATATTTTTCAGCAACTCTAATATATCTTTATTTTCACTTGATTTTACAGTTTTCTTCTCATCTATATCTTCTACTCCATATGTTACTCGTACTTTCTTTTTTTTAAATAAACCTAACATTCCGCCAATTTTCACTTCTCTTTTTTCTAAAATAACTAAATTAGGTCCTAACTCTCTTCTTGCTTTTGAGTAGGCTATTTGATAATCATCCTCTATATATGTTTTTTGTTCCTTTATTTTTATTCTCCCCATCAGCTAATACTCACCATCCCTATAGCCTCTAAATCAACCTCTTGTGTTATTTCATTATATGACAACACCGATACCTGTCTAAAATCTCTCTCTATAAGTCTTCGAAATGCTTTTCTCAAATCAGGACTTATCAATACTACCGGCTGATATCCATAATCAATGCTTTTTTTAGTTTCCTGCTTCAATGCAGTAAGTATTTGATTATTAATATCCGGAGCCAAAGAAATAAATGCTCCAAAATCTGTTTCCTGCATATTTTCTTTTAGTACTCCCTCCAATGAAGGATTTAAAGTGATGACTCTTATCCTATTATCTGCCCCTTTTAAATTATTGCATATCTGTCTAGATAATCCGCTTCTTACATATTCGCTTAATATTTCTACATCTTTTGTCAACTTCGATGCATCAGCCAGTATTTCTAGTATAAGAGGTAAATTTCTAATTGATACTGATTCTAATAAAAGATTTTGCAAGATCGTCTGGATATCCCCTAAATCCAGTTTTTTTGGATATACTTCATCCACTACTACTTTATAATCCTCTTTTATATTTTCGATTAATTCTTGCACTGTTTCTCGACTAAGTATCTCAGGAGCATACTTTTTGATAGTTTCAGTTATATGCGTTGCTAGTACTGATGTAGGATCAACTACAGTATATCCATATATCTCTGCTTTTTCTCGCTGATCTTCCGTTATCCATATTGCCGGAAGTCCAAATGCTGGTTCGACAGTTGGAATACCACCAACCTCTTGTTCTACTGTCCCTGGATTCATAGCCAGATAGTTTCCTATCATTACTTCACCCTTTGTTACCTGTGATCCTTTTATTTTTATTCCATACTCATTTGGATTCAATTGCATATTATCTCTAATTCTTATAGGTGGTACTATGATACCAAATTCTACTGCTATTTGCTTTCTTATCATAGTAATTCTTTCCAGTAAGTCGCCACCTTGCGAAGTATCTACCAAAGGTATCAAACTATATCCAATTTCCAGTTCCATTTGATCTACTTTTAATAAATCTTTCACATCTTCTTTTTTTTCTGCTTGTGTTTCTTCGCTTTTTTGACGTTTTTCTTCTTCTACTTCTTCTTTTTTTTCTACTTCTAGCTGCGCTATATTTCTGCGCATTACGTAGCCTAGACCACCAATCCCTCCAGAAAGAGATAAAAAGGCTATTTTAGGCATTCCCGGTATCAAAAACATAATAAATAAAGTCCCTGATACCATATATAATATTTTTGGTTCTTGCAAAAATTGTTTTATAAGATCTGTACCAAAATCAGATTCAGATGCTGTTCTCGTTACTACCATGCCTGCTGCGACCGATATCAAAAGAGCTGGAATTTGAGATGCTAAACCATCTCCTATTGTCAGTATAATATATGTTGTAGCTGCTTCTCCTGCCGCTATACCACTCATTATGCCTATTAT
>CAZDNU010000278.1:0-3544 GCA_964506865.1 uncultured Fusobacteriales bacterium
TCGTTCAATATTACCCCTTTGTTTTTTACATAAACTAATGTATTTGCTGTCCCCAAATCGATTCCTATATCTTCACTAAAAAAATGAAACATATTTTTCATTCCCATATTATCCCAGCCCTTCTTCATATATTTTCTAAATCACACATTTTTTTATAATTTTAGTATTTCTTCCATATCCATCCCTTTATCTAGTAAAATTTTAATAAATCTTGAAATAGGGAACCCCATCACATTATAAAAATCCCCTTCTATTTTTTCTACAATAAAAGTTCCTTTTCCTTGTATTCCATATGCTCCAGCTTTATCCATAGGATCTTTAGTGGAAATGTACCATTTGATGTTCGCATCAGATAAATCCCGAAACTTTACCTTTGTAATTTCATAATCTTTTATTACAAAGGTATTTGAAATATTTTTCACGCAATATGCAGTTATCACTTTGTGCCATTTTCCTGACAATAGCGATAAAATCTCATATGCCTCTTGCTCATCTTTTGGCTTACCAAGTATACGCTCTCCAAATACGACTACAGTATCTGCTCCAAGTACATATTCATTTGGATTTTCTTCTGCAAGTAGCTCACATTTTTTGCATGCAATATCCAATATTTGATCTTCTATCTTTATCTTTTCGCTATATTCCTCTATATTCTTAGTTTTTACCTCTAAATTTATTCCGAAATTACTTAATATCTCTTTTCGTCTTGGCGATTTTGAAGCAAGTATCATCATTCCACTCCTATACTTTTAATATAATATCGTCTATTATCGGATATTCCTTACTTATTTTTACATATGTAAGGACTTTTTTGCCTTTGTATTCTGCCATTACCCAGTATTTTTTCAATTCAATGTTGTTAAATGTAAATCTACCATCTTTATCTGTTTCTATTATACAATCTTTTAGCGGGCGAAAACTATTATCATTTCCAGTTTTAGCTTCCATTTGCCCTAAAAAAACTTTTACATTTTTGATAGGTTGTTCAGAAATTTTTCCATATACTGCTCCAGATATCTCTCCTTTTTTGTTATTTCCAGGCCTCCCCTTTGATGACTTAACAAGCAGAAATATCACTCCAAAAATAAACCCTATGCCTACAATTATATAACTAAGCATCTATTAATAACTCCCTATCTTCACTTACTATTCCATTTTCTTGTAGTTGGTCAAATATTCTAGCGGCTCTGGAATAACCTACTTTTAATTTTCTTTGAATCAACGATATTGATGCTTTTCCTTCTTTTTTCAAGACTTCTATCGCATCACTGTAAAGTTCATCTTTATCATCATCAAAGTTATCTTCTATTATTTCATTATTGTATTCTGGTTTTCCATTTTTCTTCAGAAACTCCGTCAATTTTACTACTTCTTCATCAGATATATAGGCTCCTTGTATACGTATCAAGTTTGGACTACCTGACTCTAAATACAACATGTCGCCTTTTCCAAGTAATTTTTCTGCCCCAGGCGTATCTAGTATTGTTCTTGAGTCAATCTGGGATGCTACTGCAAATGATATCCTCGACGGCAAATTTGCTTTGATAGTCCCTGTAACTACATCAGTCGATGGACGTTGTGTAGCTACTACTAGATGTATCCCTATAGCTCTTGCTTTTTGAGCTATTCTAGCAATAGACTCTTCTATACTAGCTGGAGCTACCATCATAAGATCTGCTAATTCATCTATTACTACCACTATATACGGAAGTTTTTCCACACCTTTTAGTTTGTTATAGCTTTCTATATTCCTTACGCCTAATTTAGCAAGAAGTCTATATCTATTTTCCATTTCATTAACGGCCCATTTTAACGCTATGGCCGCTTGCTTTGGTTCTATGATCACCGGCACAAGTAAGTGTGGTATCTCATTGAACGGCATTAACTCTACCATTTTAGGATCTACCATTATAAATTTGACTTCTTCTGCGCTACACCTTGATATTATAGTAGATATCAGAGTATTTATGCATACACTTTTTCCTGATCCAGTCCTTCCGGCTATTAGTAAATGTGGCATTTTAGATAAATCAACCGCCATATTCTCTCCGACAATGTTTTTTCCTAGTATTATAGCCAAAGGTGCTTTTTCTTTTTTCATATTTTTGCTTTTTATTATATTTGAGAAATGAACTGCTTCAGTTAATTTATTAGGGATCTCTATTCCAACCGCATTTTTGCCAGGGATAGGCGCTTCTATTCTAATGCTTTTTGCCTCTAGATTCATAGCAATATCGTCTTGTAGAGCCACTACTTTTTTCACTCTCACTCCTTTGGATACTGATAGCTCAAATCTAGTAATCACAGGTCCTCTTTCATAGTTCACAACCTTACCTTCTACTCCATACTCAGCCAAGACTTCTTCCAGTCTCTCTATTTTTTGTTCTATAAGATATTCCATCTCTTTTTTCTTTTCCAAATTTTCTTCTTTTGACTCAAAAATATTATTAATCTCCTCTTGAGTACTTTCCGGATTTCCTGTATCTTCATTTTTCAGCGCTTGCTCAGTTTTCTCTTTAGTTTTTTCTTTTTTATCAGACACTAAATCCTCTTTATTTTTATATTTCTCCTTATCCAGCTGAAAATCTATAACTTTCGGGCTTTCCTTTGCCTCATTACTTTTAGTAGTATTTTCTGATTCAATATCCGATGTTTTTTTTGTTTTTTTCTTTAGTCTGATTTTCTTTTCATGTGTTTTTTTAGGGATTTCTTCTAATTTCTCTTCGTAAAACTCATCTGCGGTTTTGCTTTTTAATTTTATAATCGGATAAAAACAAATTTTTAACGATTTCTTGAGTGCAGTATTTGCAAAAATTATCAAATTTAATACCATCAAAATAGCCAAAATAATTATTGAGCCCTTTTTTCCAAATAGAGGATATAATGCAAACATCAAAACTGAGCCTGTCATACCTCCAGATTCACCACTGCCTCCTATACGCAATATCTCTTTTAGCACTGTTTTCATCTCACCAAATCCTATATCAGTATCTAGATTTAGTACTACAACCATAGCCGATAGTAATATTGTAAAGCTAAAAAAAGATATAAGCTTGACTTTGTTCAGCTTATACTTATTATTCATAAAAAATATAATCGAATAAGCTAAAAAAATAAACGGAACAGCATAAGAAAGTATGCCAAAAAGTAAAAAAATAAGGCTGTACAAACCTTTACCAATAAATCCTATATCATCTATTACATTTTTTTCTCCTATATTTACAAAAAGTACATATGCTATATACCCGCCCAATCCTAAAAATAGGGCTCCCAAAATTTCATTTTTTATATTTTCTTTCATTTATTTCTCCTCTTAAAAATATTTCATTATCTAAACGCTTAAAATATATGACTTTTGTCAATTTCAAAGCAATATTTGTTTTAATTTTATAAAATAATATATACATCTAAATTTTAACACAATATCTTAGAATTTTCAAGGTTTAAAATAAATTTATTTAATTATCAAAAATTGCAAATTTAATTGCAACAAACTTCCCTATGCTATTTTTCCTAAATATTCATCATATATTTCATTAGGAGA
>CAZDNU010000279.1:0-2706 GCA_964506865.1 uncultured Fusobacteriales bacterium
TTCCTACAATTATTTTACACTATCTTTTTTTATATTTAATTTGACAGTATTTTTTTTTTCTGTTAAAATTAGAGATACTTAGATCCTTCCTTAGTATCAGCAACTTATCTCTTTACCTTTGCTATAATATCTCTAACTTTTTTCTAAATGCAGATATTTGTTAAGTATATAAAATATAACTTTTAGGCGGTGATACATTTGAAACAATTACTTTTTATTTTTTTATTTCCTTTTTTGATTGCTTGCACTAGTACAAAAAAAGATCTCCGCTGGCTTAAAGTAAATACAGTAAAGCAGAATATAGACAAAATAGAGTCTGGCGATATAATTATTAAGAAGAAACAACTATCAATATATAGTATTTTTGGTCATAGTGCATTATTTTTGTCCAAAGACTATATTGCCGAAGTTCCAAAAGTAGGAATTGGTTTTATATATTCCACTCTTGATGATTGGGAGGACTTAGGTTCTGAAATCATAATTTTACGTTTTAAAAATATGAATGAAAATTTAAAACAAATAATTATAAAAAATATTTTAGCATCTTCTGGTAAGCCATATCGTATTTTTTTCAATAAAAAGCGTAACGATAGTCATTATTGTTCCCAGTTTGTGTGGGAAGTTTACTATCGTTCCGGTAAAAAAATCAATATGAATATTGACTTGGACTCTGATGGTGGCCCTATTGTTTTGCCGTATGATATATTACATAGTTCGCAATTAAAAATTATTGATTTTTCAAATAATATACAATAAAAAGAGCCATCCCAACGGATGACTCTTTTTATTGTATATTATTTTTAGTTATATATTTATTTTACTTTTGTATTTTTTATATCCCAAATCTCATCAGCATACTGTTGTATAGTTCTATCACTTGAGAATTTACCAGCATTTGCTATGTTTATCAATGCTTTTTTCGTCCATTCTCTCTTATCTCTATACGCTTTGTCCAAGTCTGCTTGAGCTTTTGCATAAGGTCCAAAATCTTTTAATACATAGTATTGATCTGCTGAATTTCCTTCTACCCCATACATCAAAGAATCATATAATTCTTTAAATATTTCTACATTATCCACATTGTAAGTACCATCAGTTAATTGATCAATAACTTTTTTAAGTTGTGGATTATTATGATATTCATCCCATGGATTATATGCGTTATTTGCATTTAACTCTGCTACTTCATCAGAATTCAAACCAAATATAAATGCATTTTCAATTCCAGCTTCTTCTACTATCTCTACATTTGCTCCATCAAGAGTACCTATTGTAAGAGCTCCATTCATCATAAATTTCATATTACCAGTCCCTGATGCTTCTTTTCCTGCAGTTGATATTTGTTCTGATACATCTGAGGCAGGGAATATTTTTTCTGCTACTGATACTCTGTAATTTTCTAAAAATACTACTTTTAATTTACCTTGAATAGTATCGTCATTATTTACTTTATCCGCTACTGAAGTTATAAGTTTTATAATTTGTTTTGCTCTTCTATATCCAGAAGCTGCTTTGGCTCCGAATATAAATGTTCTAGGGTGCATATCCAAATTTGGATTCTCTTTCAATTGATTATAAAGACTCATTATATGTAAAATATTTAATAATTGTCTTTTGTATTCATGCAATCTTTTTATTTGTACATCAAATATAGAATCAGGATCTATATCTACACCATTGTGCTCTTTTATATATTCTGCTAATTTTACTTTGCTGTCATATTTTATTTTCATTAATCTATTTAACACATCATCATCATCTTGGAATTTTTCAAATTCTTTTAATTTGCTAAGATCCGTTATCCAAGCATCACCTATTTTTTCATTCAATAGCTTTGATTGCTCAGGATTTGATTTCAACAACCATCTTCTTTGAGTTACCCCATTTGTCTTGTTATTGAATTTTTCAGGAAACAATTCATACCAATCTGTTAATTCTTCATGCTTCAATAATTCTGTATGTAGTGCTGCTACTCCATTTACTGAATGAGATCCTACAATTGCTAACCATGCCATTTTAACCATGCCATCTGCAATTATACCCATTCTATGATATCTAGCCCAGTCATTTGGATATTTTTTTCTCAGTTTTTCTAGAAATCTTCTATTAATCTCTTCTATAATTTGGTATATTCTTGGTAACAATGAACTAAATAATTCAATTGGCCATTTTTCTAATGCTTCTGCAAGCAAAGTATGGTTAGTATAAGCACATACTTTTGTAGTTATATTCCATGCAGCTTCCCAAGTCAAGCCTTTCCAGTCAACCAATATTCTCATTAATTCAGGTATTGCTACTACTGGATGAGTATCATTTAATTGAAGAGCTATGTTTTCAGCAAATTCACTATAGTCTTCACCATGTTTTGCAGTATACTTTTCTACGATATCTTGCAAACTTGCAGATACAAAGAAATATTGTTGTTTTAGTCTAAGAGCTTTTCCAGAAGGTCCGCTGTCATTTGGATAAAGTACACGAGAAATGTCTTCTGCCAAGTTTCCTTTTTCTACTGATCTTAAATATTGTTGATCATTAAATAGTTGAAGGTCAAAACCACCATCAGCAGCTTCTGCTTCCCATAATCTTAATGTATTTACTGTTTTGTTTCCATAACCTACAATAGGCATGTCATACGGTATAGCTTTTATATCTTCAGTATTTACTCTTATGTATTGCTCTTTGCCATTTTCATCTCTTTCTACAATA
>CAZDNU010000280.1:0-4943 GCA_964506865.1 uncultured Fusobacteriales bacterium
AGAATGGTTGGCTTGGAAAATGATCAAACGGTAGAAAACTTTAAAAATGCTGCGAAATATATTAGAGAACATAAAGAGATTAAAAATGTAGTGATTTCAGGCGGAGATCCTTTTTTATTGCGAACAGACGTGTTGAAAGAAATTTTAAATTCACTACGAGATATAGAGCATATAAATTATGTAAGAATTGGTTCGAGAGCACCTGTAGTATATCCAATTAGATTTTTTGATGATGAATTATTGGAATTTTTAACCGAATATAACAAAGATAAAACTTTGTTTGTACCTACGCACTTTAATTCGGCAAAAGAACTTACTCCACTTGCAAAGGAAGCTATAAATAAGATACGAGACTGTGGAATCACAGTAAATAATCAAGCTGTGTTTTTAAAGGGAGTAAATGATAGTGTAGAAGGCATTGTCAAACTTATGGACGGGCTAACTCGTGCAGGAGCAAATCCATACTATTTGTATCAGTGTATGCCGGTGGAAAGAGTAAGGCATCAATTTCAAGTTCCACTAAAACGAGGAATAGACATAGTTTCGGAAGCCAAAAAGCAACTTGATGGTTATGGAAAGCGATTTAAGTTTATAATGGGACACGATATTGGAAAGATAGAAATATGTGGTAGACATGGTGATAAATTAGTAATGAGTCAGATACATGCAAGACCTGAAACTCCTGATGAAGCTTCAAGAATATTGATTCGAAAGTTAAATGAAAACGGTGGTTGGTTGGAAGATTTAGAAAATGTAGAAAATTTATAGATATATAAAAGATTCCCCTGAAGCGAACAGTTGAAAGCAAATAACTGTGGACTTTCAGGGGCTTTTTAATTTAGATTAGATGATTTCAATATTCAAGTATGCACTTAGTATTTGTTTTGCACGCATGATATCATCGTTACCAGCACTTGGAATATCTGCAAACTCATACTTGTATCCAAGTGATTTCCATTTATATTCACCAAGTTGGTGAAAAGGAAGAATTTCTAATTTTTCTACATTAGAAAGTGAGGCTATAAATTTACCCAGTTCTTTTAGGTCATCTTCTGAGTCATTTATTCCAGGAATAAGGACATGACGAATCCAGGTTTTTTTGTTGATAGTTTTTAGAAATCTAGCAAAGTTTAAGACTACATTTAGATCGCCGCTTGTAAGTTCTTTGTGTACAGCTTCATTCATTGTTTTTAAATCTAGTAAGACTAGATCTACTGATTCTAAAATATTTACAATTGATTCAGTATTACTTATATATCCTGAAGTATCAACAGCGGTATTTATATTTTCTTGTTTTAATTTGCTAAGAAGGTCACCTAAAAAGTCTACCTGCAAGAGAGGTTCGCCACCTGTAATAGTAACGCCTCCTCCACTTGCATTCATATAGGCTTTATAGCGTTTAGCTTTTTTTACAATTGCATCTGCTGAGTACAAAGATCCGTTTTGTGAATGCCAAGTATCGGGATTATGGCAATATTTGCATCTCAAACAACAGCCTTGTAAAAATACTACAAATCTTATCCCAGGTCCGTCTACAGTTCCGCAAGTTTCAAATGAGTGAATATTTCCCATAATTCCCATTAGCTAGCACCTCCTAAAATCTTTCGTGAAATGTTCTGTTTATAACATCCAATTGTTGCTCTTTTGTTAATTTTACAAAGTTTACCGCATATCCTGAAACCCGTATTGTTAGTTGAGGGTATTTTTCAGGATGTTCCATGGCATCTATCAAAGTTTCTCTATCAAATACATTTATATTAATGTGATGACCACCTTGTTCAAAATAACCGTCTAGGATACCTACTAAATTTGTGATACGATCAATACTTGATTTTCCAAGTGCTTTTGGTACAATAGAAAATGTATATGAGATACCATCTTCTGCGTGTTCGTACGGTATCTTCGCAACTGATGCAAGTGAAGCAATAGCCCCATTTTTATCTCGGCCATGCATTGGATTTGCTCCTGGAGCAAAAGGATCACCTTGCTTTCGTCCATCAGGTGTACTTCCGGTTTTTTTACCATACACTACATTGGAAGTAATTGTTAAGATGGATAAAGTCGGTGTAGAATTTCTATATGTTTTATGTTTTCTTAGCTTATTCATAAACTTTTCTACTATATCCTTGGCAATATTATCCACTTTGTCTTCATCGTTACCAAAAGCAGGATAATTATCTTCAACTTCATAGTCAACAGCCAATCCATCTTCATTACGTATGACCTTTACTTTACCGTATTTGATAGCGGAAAGTGAATCTGCTACCACAGAAAGGCCGGCAATACCTGCAGCTGATGTACGCTTGACATATAAATCATGTAAGGCCATTTGAAGTTTTTCATAACTATATTTATCGTGCATATAATGGATAATATTTAGTGTATTTATATATAATTGAGACAACCACTCCAATACTTGATCATATCGTTGCATAACATCATCGTAGTCCAAATATTCACCTGTAAATGGTGCAAACATAGGACCGACTTGTTTTCCTGTTTTTTCATCTTTTCCTCCATTGATTGCGTAAAGTAATGCTTTGGCAAGATTGGCTCTTGCGCCAAAAAATTGCATTTGTTTACCAATTTCCATAGGGGACACACAGCAAGCGATACCATAATCATCACCGTAGTGTCGACGCATTGTATCATCATTTTCATACTGTAGTGCGCTAGTATCAATAGAGACCTTTGTACAAAACTGTTTAAAGGCTTCAGGCAAACTTTTTGACCAAAGTATAGTTATATTTGGTTCGGGAGCTGGACCTAAATTATATAGGGTATTTAGAAATCTCATACTTGTTTTTGTGACAAGAGTTCGACCATCGACCCCCATACCACCTATAGATTCCGTAACCCAAGTAGGATCACCTGAAAATAATTGATCATAGTCAGGTGTACGCAAAAATCTTATTATTCTAAGCTTCATTACAAAGTGATCGATAAGTTCTTGTGCATCAATTTCACTAAGTATTCCTGCTTCAAGATCACGCTCTATATAGATATCGAAAAAAGTAGAAACTCTTCCTAACGACATAGCTGCACCGTTTTGCTCTTTTACTGCTGCTAGATAAGCAAAGTAAGTCCACTGAATAGCTTCTTTGGCATTTGAAGCTGGGACACTGACATCAAATCCATATTTTGTAGCCATCTCTTTTAATTCGTAAAGCGCCCGTATTTGTTCTGATATTTCTTCACGCAGTTGTATAACATCAAAATCCATATAATCTAAGTTTAGATGACTTTTTTGATTTTCTTTGTCTTCTATCAGTTTGTCAGCACCATACAGCGCAAGTCTACGATAGTCTCCTATGATTCTTCCACGTCCGTAGGCATCAGGTAATCCTGTGATTACTCCGGAGCGTCTCGCAGCTCTCATCTCTTCGGTATATGCATCAAAGACGCCGTCGTTATGAGTTTTTCTATGTTTAGTAAAGATTTCTTGTATTTCGGGATCAATATCATATCCATAAGCTTTTAGACCGTTGACAACCATACGCAATCCACCATTTGGCATTATAGATCGTTTTAGTGGTTTATCAGTTTGCAGTCCTACTATCAATTCCAAGTCCTTGTCTATATAGCCTGCATTGTGTGCAGTGATGCTAGAGACAATGTGAGTATCTGCATCTAAAATACCTTTTTTACCCTCAAGTTGACAAAGTCTAGATATTTCATTCCAAAGTTTTTTTGTACGTTCTGTTGCCGAACTCAAAAATTCAGAGTCAGCTAGATAGGGGCTATAATTTTTTTGAATAAAATCTCTTACGTTTATTGAATCTCGCCATTTTCCGTTTTCAAATCCATTCCATTGTTGTTCCATTTTAATCAACCTCCGTTAATTATTTTTTAAACTATAGTAGTAAGTAAGTCCGATAATAAAAATACCGCCAACAATATTTCCAAGAGTAACAGGGAGCATATTATTTACAAAGATCTGCTTCCATGTAATACTCTTATCCAAAACTTTGCCAAGTGGAAGATAGTACATGTTTGCTACACAATGTTCAAACCCTGATAAAACAAAAGCTGTAATAGGGAACCAACATGCAGCTATTTTACCTGCAAAACTTTTTGCTCCTTTCATCAGCCAAACAGCTCCTGCTACCAAGATGTTGCAGAGCACGCCACGCAAAAAAGCTTCCAAAAAACTCAGTTCGATTTTCTTGTGGGCAAATTTCACAGCTAAATCACCTGTTAGAGTAGGTAAAATATCGCTACCATATAATCCAGAGTAGTAGATGATGTATACAAGCACAATAGATCCTATCAGATTTCCAGAATAAACAAACATCCAGTTTTGTAGCATTCTAGAAGTTGTAATTTTTTTCTCTAAAACAGTTATAAAAATTAGTGTATTACCAGTAAAAAGTTGCCCACCACCCAAAATTATAAGAATTAAGCCAACAGAGAATATAGATGCTCCTGCAAACTTAGTAATCCCAGCATCAGTCGAAGATATATTTTGCATGACAGTAAGACAAGCATGTGCTCCCAAACCAATAAAAATTCCGCCTAAGATACCTAATGTAATTTGCTGAAACGGGGAAAAAGAAACTTTTTTTTTGCCATCGTCAATCATTAAATGTAAAATATCAGCAGGTGAATTCATTTTTGCTATACCCCTCCTCGCGTTAAATAAAACTGGACGTAAGATAAATAATTCACTTTCGCTTTAAAAAAATATATGCTTAATTTACCTAATCCTATTTGTAAAAAATATAACATAGTTTTAAAAACATGTCAAGTTATTTTTTTATCAAGTTAAGTAGAAATAAACTAATATACATATAATAGTCTGATATAAATAGCACGAGGATAAAATTTTATACCCAAAATAATAAAAATAGGAAAATTGTATAATTAATTGCACAAAAAAGTAGGTTCATCAGAAATCCTATGCTAAAATGTTAATCACGACAAAAACATTTAGTAAAGGAGAA
>CAZDNU010000281.1:0-4503 GCA_964506865.1 uncultured Fusobacteriales bacterium
AGCTCCTATCAATCCAAAATCCGCCGGTGCCCCATCCTCAAATAACTTTTTGATATATTTTGGTATTTTGGGGTTTTCCGAATCATAATACGCCGATTCAAAATTTATTCTTTTATCTTCTAGTACTTTTAGTAGCTTACTTTGGTACTTTATATCCATTTCTCCTATCTCATCTATAAATAGTATACCACCATGTGCATCTGTTACCAAGCCTAATTTTGGTTCTGGTATACCATCACCAGCAAAATCCTTTTGTGCTCCTTGGTATATAGGGTCATGCACTGATCCTATTAACGGATTGCTTATATCTCTCGGATCCCATCGAAGCGTAGTTCCATCTACTTCTATAAAGGGTGCATCTTCAGTATAAGGGGTATATGCCAACTTTTTTACTTCTTCTAAAACAAGTCTTGCTGCAGTAGTTTTACCTACTCCCGGTGGCCCATATAGTATAACGTGCTGGGGATAAGGTGTGCCTATCTTTGTCAGCAAAGCTTTTATAGCTTTTTCCTGTCCGACTATCTCATCCAATGATTTTGGACGAAGAGTTTCCATTATCGTCTTTACTTCATTTTTACTATCAAGTTTTTTTAAATCATTATATTTTCTTTCAGTAAACTCATTTTCAGGTCCCAACTCTTCTGAGATTAATTTTTTCTTCAACTCTTTGATATATTCAGAGTGTCTTTCTTCCATAAGTTTATTTACTTTTTTATTTATTTCAGCCTCAATACTTTTCATCGATATTAATTCAGCTGTCTTATCTTCTAGTTTTGATACGGCTTTTTTTAGATCCTTTTCACTTTTTATTTCCTCTATTTTTTCATTTTCATTACTAAATATAACTAGTAATGCGTATACTTTTTTTTTAGCTTCCTTGTCTTGCAATTCCTTCAAAACATTTTTTTTCTCTGCCTTCTCTACCAATTTTTTGACACCGTATACATTACCAAGTATACCATACAAAACTGATACTTGTTTCTGAATTATGTCATCCTGCTTATCTTCGCCTTCTGACTTATTTGACTTTACAGACATAATTTTTTCTAATAAATTGCTCATATCTTTTATTCCCCTTCTACTTTCAGATCTATTTCAGCCTTGACTTTTGGGTGTAATTTTACCACTATCTTATATTTACCCAAAGTTTTTATATGATTGCCTTCTACACTTACTTTTTTCTTATCAACCTCTATATTAGTCTCTTTTGTTATCAATTCTGCTATCTCTTTTGAAGTTACAGAACCAAATATTTTACCATTTTCTCCTGATTTTACCTTTATAGTCAAATTATTCTCCATTAATTGTTTAGCTGTCGCCTGTGCTTCTTCAAGCTTTTTTTCTGCTTTTTGTTTTGCTTTTTGCTTCGATTTTTCCAATTTTTTCAACTCCTGTTCAGTCGCTTCTACCCCTAAATTTTGTTGAAATAGATAGTTTTTAGCATATCCTTCTTTTACCTTTACAATTTCACCTTTTTTTCCTACACCGTTTATGTCAGCTTTTAATATTACTTGCATTATTTCACTCCTCCTATTTACTTTTTTTTACAGTTTGCATTCTAGATTTTAGCATATCCAATTTGCTGCTAAATGATAATTTCATATTTATAGTTTTCAATGCTTGGTTTGCAAATGATGTTACAAAGCCTTCTTCGTCTTTAGTGGCTTCTTCCAAAGCAAGTTTTGCCGAAATATTGCCTATAGCCCCCAACGCTTTTGCCGAAAATCCTCTTACAAAATAATTTGAATCATTTTTTACTCGTTTCATAAGTTCTTCTACTATATTTTGGCTTTTAGAATATTCAGCCAGCTCTGTTGCTTTTATTCGAACCAAATCATTTGAATCATTCAAAGACTCTATAATTATTGCTTCAATCTCTTCTGAATTACAACTTATATTCTCTTTAGATACTTTATTTATTATCTGTGTCAATATGGCTATTATGTCGTTGCTTTCATCTGCGTTTTTATATGCTATTATTAAGTCCTGCATATGTTTCACTCCTAACTTCTGTCAAATTTTAGTATCCCTTCATATAGTTGATTGATGCCCCTGTATATGCTTCGAATGTTTACACTTTCATCATTTTTTCCAAGATTTTTCCCTTCAGCTATCCCAACTGTAACCGAATCAATTCCCTTTATAAGTGTTTCAGAAATTTCAGATTTTGTATATTTGGTAGAAGTTTTTATATTTTGCTCATTACATACTTTTATAAATATTTTTTCTAGTTCTGATTCGCGTAAAAAAGCTCCTTTGTGTTCCCCATAATCTACAATAGAATATTGAATGTTTTCTTCGTGAGATGCACCAATAGCCAACTCCTCTATTATCTTAGAACCAGCTTCAATATCTTCTACATTTGGACTTGTTATCTCTATTTTTATGGAACCCACATTGGCCATATCAGCTTCCTCTTTGCCATATGATATATCTACAATTTTGTACTCTGTCCCTTCCCCAAAATCTTCTTCCAAAATTTTATATAAAAAACTATTTAACGTTTTTACTACTTTGTGTGATAAATTTATCTCTAAGAATTGTGTCTCCAAATAACTTCGAAAACGCACTTCAATTTTTTTCTCTCCTATTGCCCTGCTCTTTATTTCACCAAGTCCCATTCCTTCTATATTTATATATCCTTTAATTTTTTTTTCAGTATTGTTCATTATATAGTTTATGCCCAGTCTTCTTGTCTTTGAATATGATGTACCAATAAGCATCACATCGCTTTCAAGCTTTTCTCTCTTCAATAATTCTCCTAAAAAAGCTACACCATACAAGGCTACTGCATCACTAACTCCTCGTCCTGCTAGATTTTTTAAAGTTATTCCAGTTTTGTTTGTGCTTATCATACTATCTATGCCGGCTCCTATCAGTATCGTTTTTTCACTTTTGTTACCTTGAATATAAGCTACTACGTTGCACATTGGATCAATATAGGTATCTTTTATCCCATAGTTTACTAGTAACTCCTGAAAATACCTTGCCCTCAGTATCTCATCTCCTGATACTGAGGGTATATTATTTATTCCTACTATTTTTTTCAATATTTCTTCTTCCGACTTTATATATACTTTTTCCATTACTTATTCTCCTATTTCCATATCTTTAAAATGACTTACCTTATTTCGACCAGTCTCTTTTGAGTGATAAAGAGCTTTGTCAGCTTTTAGCACAATATCTTCTTTTTCGATCTCTTGGACTTCTTCTGGAGAAAAAGTAAAACAACCTACACTTATAGTTACTTTTAATATTTCTGTATGATATTTTACTTCTATACTTTCAATTTGTTTTCGTAGATTTTCCCCTACTCGTATTGCTCCTATTTCATCAGTTTCTGGTAATATTACTGCAAATTCTTCTCCGCCATATCTTGCCGCCACATCGCTCTTTCGGATGCTTTGCTTAATAGTTCTTGCCACCATTTTCAATACATCGTCTCCCAATTGATGTCCATATGTATCATTGAAATTTTTAAAATGGTCGATATCCATCATCAATAATGATAAACTGCGTGTATAACGTTTAGATCTTTCCAACTCTTCTTCTAAGCGCGTTTGAAAATATCTATGCAAAAATAATTTTGTCATTCCATCTGTTATTGCTAAGTTGTATAGCTTTGCGTTATACATTGATATAGCTATTTGATTAGCCAAAGTGTTATATACTTCTACATTGTCATCTTTGTAGCCTTCTTCCGAATAACGCATTCCTAGTAGGATAATCCCTAAAAGCTCTTCATTGGCTACAAGCGGTATAAATAATTCAGACTTCAGCTCTTTTATAAAACTATGATTATGCTTAAAAAATTCAATTATTTCCACCATTTCATTTTCACGTAGATTACTTAAAACTTTTACACTTGGATCTCTTCTTATTTTTTCATAAAAATCATTGTTAATATCAATTTCTTTGCCTATTAACTCTTTTTTATAGTCTCCTCTAATTGCTTTAACATACAATTTTTCATTGTCTCTGTCATAGTTTAGTATACAGCCTTTTACAGCTTGAGCGACTTCTGTAAACATATCTATAGAGCTTTTGAATATCTCTTCTACATCCAAAGTAGACGATATCATTTTGGCTGCATTATTTAGTGTAAGCAAATCATATACTTTTTCTGTCAATTCTTTATTTTGTTCTTCAATATAGCTATTTTTTATGGCATTTTCCAGTATTATCTCTATTTGTCCTGCTAAAGTTTCCAGAAATTCTACTTCACCTTCACCATACGCACCATAACTTTTTTCTCCAATAAAAATAACAAAATATATATCTTCCAAACCAATTTCGTCTGCTACTAAAAATGCTAAGATATATCCATCTACAAACTGGTCCGCTATTTCCTCATATTTTGAGTATTTTTTTATATTTTCAATTTTAGTAACTTTGTGTATTTTTAAGTATTCCCATAATTCCTTGTCCTCGTTTACGTTTATCTCCATGACTGGTATAAAATCACCCATATTTTGTGTTTCAAATAACTTAAGCGATTCACCG
>CAZDNU010000282.1:0-10466 GCA_964506865.1 uncultured Fusobacteriales bacterium
GTAGTGCACGGCGGAGATCATTACTACGCTTTGTTTGCAATAGGACTTGTACTCTTTATCATAAGTTTTGCCACAAATACACTTGCGGATTATTTTATAGAAAAAGCACGTAAAAAGATGAAAGGTTAGGAGTGAAATATATGCAAAAAGATAAAAATGTAGAATTAAAAGAAATGTTGAAATCATTGTTAATGTACCTTTTGTTTTTGGTGGCATGGATTCCTCTTTTAGCAGTAATATTAATATTAGGTTATATAGTAGTAAAAGGTATTCCATCTATCTCATGGGATTTCCTAACTGAAATGCCTGTGGATACTATGCGTAAAGGTGGAGTGTTTCCTGCTATTATAGGGACGATATTACTTACAATAGGGACAATTATAATTTCAGTGCCATTTGGAATATTGACAGGGATATACTTAGTGGAGTATTCAAGCGACAATATATATAGAAGGATAATAAATCTGACTATAATAAATTTAGCAGGAATACCAAGTATAGTATATGGTCTATTTGGTATGGCAGTATTTGTAGGCTTACTACAGTTTGGGACTTCGGTTATTGCAGGAGCTTTTACTCTTGGCATAATGAGTCTTCCAACAATAATCACTGCTACTAGAGAAGCATTGCTGGGATTACCAAAAAATTTGCGAGAAGCTTCATTGGCTTTAGGTGCCACAAAGTGGGAAACTACAACAAAAGTCGTAGTACCGGCAGCGTTTCCGGGAATACTTACGGGAATAATACTAAGTATAAGTAGAGCAGCGGGGGAAACAGCACCTATATTATTTACAGCAGCGGCATTTTATTTACCGTTTTTACCAGAATCAGTATTTGACCAAGTAATGGCATTACCGTATCACTTGTATGTTATATCGACTCAAGTACCAAATATGCCTGAAAAAAACATGCATGCTACAGCATTTATACTAGTGGTAATTACAGTTGGATTTAACTTAATAGGAGCATTTATAAGGACTAAGTTTAGGAGGAAAAGATAAATGAATAAAATAATAAGTAACCCTGAAAATATTAGAGTAGAGGTAAAAAACTTTGATTTCTTTTATGGGAAGTTTCAAGCATTAAAAAATATAAGTATGAAAGTCGAGAAAAACAAAGTAACAGCACTAATTGGACCTTCTGGATGTGGAAAATCTACCTTTTTACGATCGGTAAATCGTATGAATGACTTAATAGAGGGTACGAAATATGTAGGTGATATCCTTTTGGATAATGAGAATATATTTTCAAAAGATTATGATATAGTTAGTTTGAGAAAAAAAATAGGAATGGTATTTCAGCGTCCTAATCCCTTCCCAAAGACCATATTTGACAATATAACTTATGGACCTAAGGTGCATGGCGAAAAAGATAAGGATAAATTAATGGAAATAGTAGAAAGTAGCTTGAAGGCAGTGGCATTGTGGGACGAGGTAAAAGACAAACTTCACCAGTCTGCTTTAGGACTATCCGGTGGACAGCAGCAGCGTCTTTGTATAGCGAGAGCTATAGCAGTACAACCGGAAATACTTCTTATGGATGAGCCAACATCAGCACTAGATCCCATATCTACTTCGAAAATAGAAGAACTAATACGAGAATTGGAGCAAAAATATACTATAATAATAGTAACACATAATATGCAACAAGCAGCAAGGATTTCAGAATATACAGCATTTTTTTATACTGGAGAACTAGAAGAATTTAGTAAAACAGAGGAGATGTTTACAAATCCTAGAAATAAAAAAACGGAAGATTATATTACTGGAAAATTTGGATAAAAAAGAGTAAAATAAATATGTAAATAAGTATATGGGAGGAAAATTAAATGCAAAATTTAAATGCGAGTATAGAGGAACTAAATAAAATATCAATTGAGATGATAAAAGATGTAGGGAGTATGCTAAAAATAATGCTCCAAATGTTAAAGATGAATAACTTTGATAAAGCATTGTATGGAGAAGGAAAAGTAACTGAAGAGGAAATAAATGATTATCAGTTGAAAATTGATGAAAAATGTGTAAATATAATTGCTAGATATCAACCGGCAGCAATCAATTTGCGACAAGTAGTTGGAATAATGCATATGAATGTAGATTTGGAAAGAATAGGGGATCTATGTATAAGTATAATGAAAACAATACGTGTATTGCAAAAAGAAGGTGACGGCGGTAAGGAATTAGTACCTATATACAAAATGGGCGAAAAAGTTATGAATATGTATGAGATATTTGTAAATGGATATATTGAAAGAAATATTGAATCGAGTTATATAATTTTGGGACTGGATGACGAGATAGATACATTAAAAAGAGAATATATGATAGCTATAAAATCAAAGATCAAAGAAAAAATTGATGAATTGGAATTAGGGATAGAAAATTTACTTATATCAAGAAACTTGGAGCGGATAGGAGATAATATAACAAATCTAGCTGAATCACTTGTATATATATTTAAAGGTGAAGACTTAAGACATAACAATAATATTAGATAATAAAATTAATATAGAAATATATTGGGGTGTAGATTAATTAAATAAAATCAAAAGGACAAATAGACAGATTTACCTCTACCCAAGGCAATGGATTTTGAATTCATGTAGAAAATGAGCATTTTGACTAGGTTCAATGTTCTAATTGAGTAATTAATAGAGAGAAAGGAGGGGATTTGGAGTGAAAGTATTGGTAGTGGAAGATGATGATGAAATAAGAGGGTTAATCGAATATTTTTTGAAGAAAGAATCATATGACGTGATTAGCACAAATAATGGCTTGGAAAGTTTAAAATTAAGTAAAATACATAACCCGGATTTGATGATATTGGACTTAATGTTGCCTGGCTTAGATGGTATAAACGTATGTAATATGATAAAAGAAAATACTGAGAAATATGGGGACCCCTTAATAATAATGCTTACAGCAAAGACTGAGATAGAGGATGTAATACAAGGACTAAAAAGCGGAGCTGATGATTATATAAGAAAACCATTTGATCCGAGAGAACTTATCCTTCGTATAAATAATATTTTGAAGCGAGAAAAAAATATAGAACAAAATGTGTATGAATACGGTGAAATAAAAATTGACACATTAAAATACATTGTAACAGAAAAGGACAAGGAACTATCATTATCAAAGAAAGAGTATGACTTATTGATATATATGATAGAGAATAAAGGGCTTGTATTGACTCGAGAAAAGATATTAAACAAAGTTTGGAAAGAAAATTATTATTCGGGTGACAGGACAGTAGATGTATATATAGGAAAATTAAGAGAGAAGCTAAAAACGCTTTCTAAAAGCATAAAAACCGTGAAAGGAGTTGGGTACAAATTAGAAGAAAAGAGATAACAGTGATTATAATTTGTATTTTAGTACAACTTGTGTATATAGTTACTGTAAAAAATTCGAGTAAAGAGCAATTAGAGACATTTACAAAGAAAAATTTACAAGATCAAGCGTTGCTAGCAGAAGATTATATTATAAAAAACGGTATAGAATCATTAAAAGAATTTTCGGAAAAACTAAAAAATAGAGTAACTGTAATTAATGCAACAGGAAAAGTCCTTTATGATAGTCGTAAAGAGGGCGCAGAAGAAGAACTAGATTCGCATCGATATAGAGATGAGTTGAAAAATTCGTTTGAAGGCAAAGAAGGATTTGCAGTTAGATTTAGTCGGACTTTAAACAAAGAACTTGTATACTACTCCCTACCTATTAGAAACCAAAAAATCATAAGGGTCGCTTTGGATTATAGACTTGTGAGAGAAAAAGTAGAAAAATCAGTAAAAAATACAGTTTTATTTTTTATTTTACTGAATTTGACATTATTTCTACTGTATAAATTTTACTTGATGAATTATTATAAAGGTAAAATTATAAGCATGAAGAATGCTTTAAATAACGATGGAGAAGTAGTGGAAATATATTTAGAAGATGATCAAACTCTAAAAAGTTTTTGGGGTGTAGTAAAAAAATGGCAGGAAAGAAATTTAGAAAATATAAAAAAAATTGAGGAAGAAACAGAAAAACTAAAAGAGATAATATCAGCTATTGATATGTCAATAGTAGTAATAAATGGAAATGATGAAATCTTATTAAAAAATAATGAAGCAGAAAAAAGTATAATGAATGCCAATATAAGCAAAAATATGTATTATGAAAAAATAAATTATATAGAGATAATAAAATTTTTCAACAAACTAAAAGATGAGCAGGATACAATAAAAGAACAAATATATATTAGCGAATCAAAAAAATACTATTTTGCATATGGAAAATATCTAAGATCAAGAGATTTATATCTAGTAGCGGTAAAAGATATTACCAAAGATAAGGAACTGGATGAAATTCAGCGAAGATTTATAACAAATATATCGCATGAATTAAAAACTCCATTGACAAACATAAAAGGTTATATAGTAGCTATGGCACAAGAAGAAGAGCAAGAATTGAAAAATAGGTTTTTAGATATAATTGAAAAAAATATTGAAAAAATAGAAAATATGATAAAAGATTTTCTAAATATATCAAAAGCTGAAAACATGAAAGTATTGAATATATATCCTGTCAATATACATGATATAACAGAAGCTATACAGAAAAGCTTAGCTGTGTTAATAGAAGAAAAACAAGCTCAGCTTATATTTCAGCTTGATATACAAGATAAAAACAATTATATAAACGTTGATAAAGAAAAAATCGTATTAATATTGAAAAACTTAATTGAAAATAGTATCATTTATAGTGAAAAATTACCAAAAGTTATCATACGTATAGAAGAAAATGATATCGAATATAAATTTGGTGTAGAAGATAATGGTATAGGAATACCAAAGGATTCGTTATCAAATATTTTTGAGAGATTTTATAGAGTAGACAATGCAAGAACCAGCAATATGGCGGGAACTGGTCTAGGATTATCTATAGTAGAAGAAGTGGTAAAAAATTATCAAGGTACAATTCATGTAGACTCGAAAGAGGGAATAGGTACAAAGTTAAACTTTACTGTACCAAAGTTATAAAATTGAACTTAATTCAGTGAAAGTATTAGTTGGATCTGAAGATAGAGTAAATATAAAAGCAGGAGAATCCATTTGAATTCTCCTGCTTTTATTAATAAATATTATTTCTTGTTATTTTTATCTTTTAATTTTTCCTCTAATTCACGTTTTAATCGTATAACTTCTATTCTATGAAGTGTATACTCATTTACGCTTAAATATTCATCTAACTTTTCAATTCCCTCTTTTACTTTAGTAGGATTTTCACTTACAAATCTTGTGACTAAATAGTGTTTTTCATTATCAGCTTTTCTTAGCCATTTGTTTGCATTTTTATCTTGTATATCAGCAAATTCTTTTGATAGAGTATACTTTTTATAAGGATCTTGTCCATATATAGAGTAATTATTTACCCACAAATATTTGTAAAACTCTCGAACTGGTTTGAAGAAAGCAAGTCCGTACAAGATTAATCCAAGGACCATTAGATTAAATAGTGCAAATACAAAAAAGTTCAGACGAATCCTTTTTTTGAATAGAGCTGACCAATTTACACGCTTTCTAACATCGGCATAGTATTTGTTTGATGGACGAAATCTATTTTTTTCAATATCTTCTTTCACTTTTTGGAAAGCATTTTTCAATTTTTGGCCTTCACGTACTGAGAGAGCAAAAGGGAAAATTGCAGAAATTATAACTCTAAAATCTCTTCCAAATTCATCCTTTCCGCCAAAAAAAACCATGAAATATACATGAAAACTATTGATATTCATTTCGTTGATTTCTGAACTACTATGCGGGTATTTTCTGTAGATTATAGAATCAAGAATCAATTTTTCTTCAGGCGTCAAATCTCCACAAAAACGCATGACAGAACCAAATTTCTTCTTGTGAGAAACAACAAGTAATTTTAATTTCATTATACTCACTCACCTATCTTAATTTAAAGTTATTTTTATTTATTTTTAAAATGATTGGCAACTCTCTATTTTTAGTTCCAGAAGCAACAATAGGCTTATCAAAATCTTCTAAGTAAAATTTAACGGATCTAAACGAAGTTTCTTCCTTAAAACTTTTCATATAAGCTGTTACGACCACATTTTGATTAATACCAAAATTCATTTCAGAACTACCAATATATACTTGACCAGAGTCTGCTATAGTTTTTTCTATATTATATGCTTTCGAACCCAATTCTACTATTAATTCGATTTTTTTATCATCATATTGTTTGTTTTTGTTTATTATGTAAAATTCAAATTCCGAACTTTTTCCTGATTCTAAGGTTTCTATTTGTCCCAATATATTCAAAACTTTTTTTTGATATCTATTTCCTAAATTGCTAGATAGATAATTTTGACATTTGCGCAGTACTTCTTTTAGATTTTTTCTATTTAGATTAGAGTTATATTTTTCTAAGCTGCTAGTAAGTTCTTGGTATAAAAATTCCTCGTCTATATTTTTTTTGATTATAGAAACTTCTCTTTTATGCTCTGTAAAAGCTTCTATTGACATATACTCAGCAATTACTGAGAAAATCTTATCAGCGTGTTCTTTGTTGTGTAATTCATTTTGCATTTTTATTATTTTTTGATAAGTTTCATTTTCTGCCATATCGAGATACATTTTGAAGTTTGAACTAATCTCAGGATAGCTAAGTGCATCAGGATAGTCATCCAAAAATTTCACAAACAGTCTATATTTGTCCAAATTGTTATCATATTTTTGCAAACTATCTTCTAAACGCGTATATACTTCATTTATATGTTCTCTTTTTTCGAGGCTAGTTACAGTTGATAAGATACGTTTTTTTTGTTCTTTCATAAAGCTCACATCTTCTCGACTATTAGGATCACTTTCATACTCTTCTATAAATACATTGATATAATCCAATTGTTGTTTTGGATTTGCAGATGAATTTTCTATTCGAAGTTTTGACTTAGCCTTTCGCAATGAAATCAATTTTTTCCCGAGAGTACTGTTGTCGCCATATTTTGCCCAGAATTCATCTATTTTTTGTAGTTGTTTATCAGGCTTTTCTTCCATATTATTTATTTGTATATACTGCTGGACTTTCATCAATTGAAAACTAGAAAAAATAAGTATTACAACTGAAATAAGCGCAGTATAAAGCATAGCTTTTTTTCTTTTTTTCTTTAAATATATTGCATATGCTGTTTTTACTTCATTTTGAAGTGACTCATTTTCTACATTTTCCATAAACAATTCTACAATGATTTTTGCTTCTTTTTTTGGGATGTTGTCACTTAGCATATCTTTTATACGAGAAACCCAGACAGCATCTCTGTTCTTTGATATCCATACCAATGGATTAAATAGATTAAATGGTTTGCTTAAATCATCTGGAGGCAAATCACCTTCTTTGTGTGAGCCAAAAGCTGAGATAGGAAATATCTTGACATATTCTGTGACTCCAGAAATCATATTGTATATATTTGAGTATATTTCATGATTTTTTATATAATCCACAGCTTTTTCCTCTTCGCTTTGCACCAAATCGTCATTTAATTCATGAGTGACTTTATCCCATTTAGTAAGAACTATACCCACTGGTATATCACAACCCCATTTGCCTTTTTCTTCTTGTAGTTTGCTAAGGAGATTATTTACTTCATTTTGTCTATCAAAGCTTTTTTTCTTGTCAGTTGAGGGCTCTAAAAATATAAGAATACCTCCACAATTTGCAAAAAACTTATATATTCTTTTTTGTTTTTCAAAAAACATTTTCACTAATTCTTCATCATTATGAGAAAAATTACCTATCAATTCTCCGGCAAAATCTAAACTCTTTAGGTCATAATTAGATTTATTGTAAAAATAACGCATAATGACTTGATTTATGTCATTGATATCAGTTCTAGGTGGCAATTTACCTTCTAGTAGGTATAGATAATTTTCTCTAAGATAAGTATGACTGTCGGCATCATTACATATAACTGAAAACTTCTCATCAGAATTATTGAATCCTGTCAAGCCGTATAAAATCGTAAAAAACATGGTCTTTCCTGAAGCTCTAGCTCCAAATATACCGATTGGTTTTTCATCATATCCTTTTAGTTCTTCAATCTTTTTCTTGAGTTCTTTTTTCAAAATTAAGAACCTCCCCTCTTTTTTGCGTGCATAAATTTATAGATGAGCACGTATACTGGACATATTATACAAAAAAACACAATTTAATTCAAGGTAAAATTGATTAAAATACACTAATTACAATATATAGCATTCTGTACAGAAATAGAACGAATGCTGTATGGGTTCTGACACACTTGCTGGAAGCGATTATAGTATAATTTTGGCACATAGCTAATATAGATATTTACGAAAAAAAAACTAATTTCCTTTTATTTTTTTACAGTGAAGGCTAAATGATATTACATTAATGTAAAGTGGAGATTGCTAAGGTAAAGATAGTCGTAGGAATTTTGCTATTTCAAAGATAAAAAAAATAATAAATACGTGTGGCGGTAGTTGTTTTAAACTATATTAAAAAAAACTTTTAGCAGATACGAGCTCTAAAAATAATAGTTTTACAAAATTTAGTACTTATGATATAATGTTTGAAATTATAAGTTAAGGAAGGATGGCCACTTATGCTAAACATATATAGACTTATTTCTGAAGAAATGAAGATTTCAGAAAAGCAAATATCAAGTACTGTAAACCTTATAGATGAGGGGGCTACAGTACCATTTATAGCTAGATATAGAAAAGAAGTAACCGGAAGCCTAGACGAAGAACAGATTCGTTCTATTTTTGAAAGAGTAAATTATTTGCGAAATCTTGAAAAAAGGAAAGAGGATGTCATAGCATCAATAGAGGAACAAGGAAAACTAACAGAAGATCTCAAAAATAAAATAATGAAAGCGACTGTTTTGCAAAAAGTAGAAGATCTTTATTTGCCATATAAAAAGAAAAAAAAGACAAAGGCTGATATAGCAAAGGATAATGGATTAGAGCCTTTATCTATAATTGCGCTAGATGAAATGATCACAAAAGCAGCCTTAAATAAAAAGGCGAATGAATTTGTAAGTGATGAAATAGAAAATATAGAACAAGCAATAGATGGAGCAAAACTAATTATAGCACAAAATATATCTGAAACAGTATCATATAGAGAGTATATAAGAAATATAGTACTCAAAAATGGAGACTTGTATTCGAAAATAATGGAAAAAAACAGAGAAAATGATACAAAAGGAGTATTTCAGGATTATTATGAATACAGTGAAGCTGTAAAAAGTATTCCGTCGCATAGAATACTTGCTGTAAACAGGGGAGAAAAAGAAAAGATATTAAGTGTAAGTATAAAATTAACAGATAATGATAGAAATAAAGTAGTTAATTACATTTTAAAAGATTTTGCAAATAAAAATTTAACAGAATTATATATAGAGATAATAAATGATAGTTTGGATAGGCTTATATTGCCTTCTATTGAGCGAGAAGTGCGAAATATATTAACAGAGAAAGCTGAAAATGAAGCAATTGAGATATTTAAGAAGAACTTGAAAAATTTGCTGTTGCAACCACCAATATATGATAAAAGTATATTAGGTCTTGATCCGGGATATCGTACAGGTTGTAAAGTTGTTATAATTGACAAAAATGGTTTTTTTGTAAAGGATACAGTGGTGTACCTGATACATGGCGATGCAAAACTAAAACAAGCGCGCGAGGTACTTGTAGATATCATAAAACAATACGATATAGATTTGATAGCTATAGGAAATGGGACTGGCTCTAGAGAGACAGAAAAATTTGTAGCGGAAATAATACAAACTGCAAAGCTTAACAAGAAAGTACCGTATATAATAGTAAACGAAGCTGGAGCATCAGTATATTCGGCATCAAAACTCGCAAAAGAGGAATTTCCGAACTTAGATGTCACCGCAAGAGGAGCAATATCTATAGCTAGAAGAGTACAAGATCCTTTGGCTGAATTAGTAAAGATTGATTCAAAATCAATTGGAGTAGGTATGTATCAACATGATGTCAATCAAAAGAAACTTTCTGAATCATTGGATAATGTAGTCGAAAGCGTGGTAAATAATGTCGGTGTCAATGCAAATACTGCATCTTGGGCACTTTTGAATTATGTATCAGGTGTGAAAAAAAATATAGCAAAAAATATAGTAGATTATAGAAAAGAAAATGGAAACTTTCAAAAAAGATCTGAATTGAAAAAAGTAAAGGGACTAGGAGCGAAAGCCTATACTCTTTTGGCTGGATTTATTGTTATTCCTGAAAGTAAAAACCCTTTGGATAATACTATTATTCATCCGGAATCATATGATATTGCCAAAGATCTACTTAGTGAAGCGGGTTGTACCCTAAAAGACCTAGAAAAAGATGTAAGTAAAGTAAGAGAGAGCCTGAAAAAAATAGATATTGATAAATTTATAAAAGAGCAAGGAGTGGGCAAAGAAACAACTCGGGATAT
>CAZDNU010000283.1:0-2750 GCA_964506865.1 uncultured Fusobacteriales bacterium
AATTTCTTCTTTGGTATATTTATCTAGATCAAGGATAGTTTTCATTTCTGGACAATGATCCGAGCTTTGGTTCACAAGAGATACTGGAGCGATATCGATACCTTTTATGGCATAACTAGTATTATAAAGTTTTGGGACTGCTCGTCCGGCACCATCTCCATCTAGTACAAATATTTTCTTATCTGATAATTGATTGTAACGTGACGCAACATATATAGGCACCAAACTATTTGCGGCACCTAATTCCACAGGCAATAGGTAGTCATATGTTTTGTGTAGAAAAGTTTCCATATATTTTACAGCATTGACAGGAGGATCGAGATTGATATCTTGTGAACCGGCTTCAGGAGAACCCATAAATGCAACTACAGCCCCTAGATCATCTGGGTTTAGACTTTCAGCTGGAAGAATATCAATATATTCTTTGGTTTCTAATATTGCGTCAATGATTTTTTCAGCTACGCCTAATGGTCCACCACCTCCACTTCCTAGTAGACAAGCTCCTAGCATGATATTGTGTAAACTATCGTCGTAAGATTCTTGATTTAGCTTCAAAACTTTTTTTAACATAAAAAAATACCTCCTTATAATATCACAAGCTATACTACATTATAACCTATAATTTCAAGAAAATCTATTTTTAATATAGTTGAATGAGGGTTCTTAATCTTAAAATTTTTCAATATGCTGGCGAGATCTATTTTTAATAAAATATACTTTCAAAATATTTCAAAATATGATATAATCTTGAGAATACGAGTAAAGAATGGAGTGGTGATATTGAGAGCATTAGCATTGTTTTCTGGGGGACTAGATAGTTCTATGGCAGTAAAAGTGGTTAGCATGCAAGGAATCGAAGTGATTGCATTAAATTTTGTATCATATTTTTTTGGTGGTAAAAATCCAAAAGCAGAAGCTGCAGCAAGAGAATTGAATATAAAACTGGAGTATATAGATTTTAAAGAAGACCATAAAGATATGCTAGAAGATCCACCAAGTGGTTATGGTAAAAATATGAATCCATGTATAGATTGTCATGCTATGATGATAAAGTATGCAAAAGCATTACTTGAAAAGTATAATGCAAAATTTATAATAACTGGAGAGGTGCTTGGACAAAGACCTATGTCGCAAAATAAAAATGCACTGCGTAGAGTAGAAAAATTATCTGGAGCACTTGGATATGTAGTAAGACCTCTATCTGCAAAATTGCTAGAGGAGACTATACCTGAAAAACAAGGTTGGATAAACAGAGAAAACTTGTTGGATATACAAGGAAGAAGCCGAAAAAGACAGTTGGAATTAGCAAAAGATATGGGAGTAACTGAATTTCCAAGTCCAGGAGGCGGTTGTCTTTTGACGGAGCCAAATTATAGTAATAGACTTAAAGTATTAAAAGAAGATGAGCAATTTCAAAATTCATATTTATTTGAAATAATAAAACATGGTAGATTTTATAGATTTGATAAAGGAAAATATCTTCTTGTAGGAAGAGATGAAGAAGCAAATGAAGGGATACAAGCTTATAAAAAATACGGTACTGTATTTATAAAGGGAAGTAATGTACCAGGGCCTGTAATGCTGGGCGTGGGTACTTTTGATGAAGAGGAAAAAAATATTTTAAAACAGTTATTTGCAAGGTATTCGAAAAATAAAGGAAAAGTAGAAACAGAAATGTATATGAATGATGAGATAGTAAAATCTGATATAATTGATGAGGAGTTAATAAAGCAAGTAGTAGATAAATATCAAATAAAGTAATAAAATAAAAATAGGCAGTTCAGTTTATGAACAGCCTATTTTTATATTTTACGACTGTCATAAGCCCAGTGTAAAAGAGCTTGACGTTGTTTTTTTCTGCATGAAAGATCAAGAGGAGCACAGTTTTTCCTAATAGCACCTGCATGTCTTTTAATAGCTTTCCAACGTTTTATCTGTCTTTTATCTTCTTCCGGCATACGTCTGCCATAATAGTATCTACAATACCACTGAAACCAGCCACGCGGATCAGCAGGATGTATCCATCCCTTTTTTTCCCACTCTTTTAGAGAGAGCGATGCATCTACCCCAAAGTAATTAAGAGAAATATCTTTTTTTTCTGGAGAAAGCTTTGCATTTTCAAACCAGGAAGCTGGAAATTCTTGTGTACAGTCAGTCATATATTTACCACCAAACACTCCCAGTTCCAGCATCTCTTTTGGACTAAGTTCCGGGTTAAATTCCGAGTCAAAATTTTCACCTATTTCTTCAGTAAGATAATAATGACCATTTTGCATCTTATCATTGATAATTATTTTCTTTTTCATAAGTCACTCCTCCTAAAATATATATTTTTCTTAGTTACAGAATTCTGAAAGTAACTCTAGTTTTTTGTACATTAATCGAGATTTCATAATGTTTTGCTAATGAGCTTAAATTCTGTATAATTGCTTATTATTGCATTAAATTGGAAGGTAATACACTATATTATTGGAAACTTTATAAGTAAATCCTTTTTTTTTGAGAAAATATATCAAAGTTAAAACTATGTAAAAGATATTGACAAAAACTAGAAAAAATAGTATCATTACAGTATATTACCGGAAAGGAATATAAGCGGAGGGGATAAAATGGATATATTGAAGGTTTTGAAAGCGATATCTGATGAAAAAAGACTTAGAATAATAAACTTACTTAGTAATGGCGAGTTTTGCGTATGTAAGATAGAAAATATTTTGAATTTAAATCAATCGAATACGTCAAAACACCTA
>CAZDNU010000284.1:0-8230 GCA_964506865.1 uncultured Fusobacteriales bacterium
AAATGTTTGACTTTAAATCTCCTAATGAAATATATGATGAATATTTAGGAAAAATAGCATAGGGAAGTTTGTTGCAATTAAATTTGCAATTTTTGAAAAAATATATTCTCCAAAATTTTTCTTTTTTTCTAAAAATTCAACTTTTAACTCGACCTCACCATTTTTCGTAAATTTTACAGCATTTGTCATAAGATTGATTAATATTTGTTTGAGGCGAGTAGGATCAAGCATTGCATATCTCGGTATATTAGCCTGTATTTCTAATAAAAGTTCAAGTTGTTTTTTGTGCGCCAAGTGACGTACTATATTTATTACTTCAGAAATTAAGCTTATAATGTCTGTTTTGATAATTTCTATCTCTAGCTTTCCGGCTTCTATTTTAGAAAAGTCAAGTATATCATTTATAATTGCAAGTAGTGCAAGTGAGGATGTATTTATATTGTCAACGTACTCAAACTGCACTTCATCTAATCTAGTTCCCTGCATTAATTCAGAAAATCCAATAATACTATTTAAAGGTGTTCGTATTTCGTGACTCATATTAGCCAAAAAATCAGACTTGGCTTTACTGGCATTTTCAGCAATCTTTTTTGCTTTTTTTAATTCCTTTGTAATTGCTTTTTTGCTTGTAATATCAGAAATATATCCTTGCCAAATTACACTTCCATCACTTAGTTTTTCGGGTTTTGCTGTGCCTCGAAGCCATCTCATTCCTTGTTTTGGTAATATTACCCGATAGTCTGATTCCCATATATTCAAAGTCTCATAAGAGTGTCTTATGCTTTCTATTACTTGATCATAATCTTCGGGATGCACTCTAGACAAAACTTTTGAAGCGTCTTTTTTCACTTCGCCTGGAGATACCTCATAGACATTTCGGATATTCTCTGTTGCAAAAGGAAAAAAACTTTTGCCAGTAGGATAATATTGATATTGATATATGACCCCAGGTACTTGACTAGACAATTTTTCAAATAAAATGTCTCGTTCTTGTAATTTTTTTTCTATTTTTTTTCTTTCAGTTATATCAATCGCTATTCCTGTATGTCTATTTCCATCTTTATGCTGCATTCTAAATGTAACTTCGTAATGTTCTATCTTTTCTTCAAAGTATAAATTTAAAATATCCATCACTCTTTGTTTATCTTCTGGATGTATCCTATTTTCAAAGGTCTCAAATTTATTTACAAGCTCGTCATCATTATACCCAAGTTGCGCTTTCCATTTTGCTGACAAATAAAGATTATTTGTCTCTAAATCCCAGTCCCATATACCATCATTTATTCCGTCAATTACTAGCTCCAATCTTTCTTTCGCTTTTTTTAGATTTTTTTCGCTTAGTTTGTACTCGCTAACGTCTCTTCCAATTATATATAATTGATTATTTTTTGAATAAATATACCATTCAATATATTTATATTCTCCATTTTTACAGCGATATTGATTTATTAATTTCGTCTTACTCGAACTATTCTTTATTTTCGCAATCACACTCTGAGTTCTATCAATATCATTTGAATGTAAAAATTCAAACAAATTGGCTTTTACCAATTCTTTTGATGAATACCCCAATATATCTTGCCACGAATTATTTGTTTTTAAAAAATTCCCATCACCATCGGTAATACCAAGAAGATCCTGACTAATAGAAAAAAACATTTCAAATTCTTCTATCTCTATTGTACTTTTTGCAATCTTCCTCATAATCCCACTCCCTTCTTAAACTCGCTTTTTCAAGTGTTCTCTTTCCACTTTTTCCAATATATCTTTGATATCCTTCATTTTAAATGGTTTTGATAAAAAGAAATCCATACCCATACCTAGGTATTTTTCTCTATCTTTGGGCGTCGCATAAGCAGTCATGGCTACAATTACTGAACCAGTATAATCCTTTTCTACATCAATTTTTTTCATTTCAGTAAAAGCTTCGATTCCGTTCATTATTGGCATCTGTATGTCTAGAAAGACTATGTCTATTTTTTCATTAGCGTAAATTTCGACAGCTTCTTGGCCATTCTTTGCAAAATATAGTGTATAATCGGCTATTTTATTTATCATACTTTTTACTACTTCCATATTTATTTTGTTATCTTCACACAATAATATCTTTGTATTAGACTTATTAATTTTTTGCTTTTCATTTTGTTTATCTGTAGTTGTTTCTGACGTAGTAGTATTATTAAGAGTTTGAGTAATTTTATTCAATAGTTCTTTTCGTGTCACGGATTTTATTAAATAGTCCTTTGCTCCATACTCTTTAATCAATGAGATTTTATCACGTAGATCAACAGAGGTAAACATCAATATCTCATATGCTTTATTATATCTGTCTTTTATTAGCTTCAATGTTTCAATGCCATCGAGGTGTTCCATATGCACATCTAATAAAATCAAATCAATTTTTTCCTCGCTGTCTAGTATTTTAAGGCATTCTTGTCCGCTTTCTGCTAAGATAACTTTTGCTCCTTCATTTTCAAGCATTTTTTTGCTAATAGATCTATTTAGTGCATTGTCATCAACAAATAAAATTGTTGCTTTTTTTATGTTTATATTTGATTCAAATACATTATTATCTGTTTTCTTTGATTCTGGTAAGCTTAATGAAAACGAAAACTTGCTTCCTTTTTTGTATTCGCTCTCTACTGTAATTTTTCCACCCAGAAGTTCTACAAGTTGCTTAGATATTGCCAAACCAAGTCCTGTCCCTTGATATTTTTTAGTATAAGTTAGGTCCCCTTGGATAAATGGTTTAAAAAGATTTTTGATAACATCATCGGTCATTCCTATACCAGTATCAGATACCGAGAACTCAATTTCAAAATATTCATTTTCTTTTTTTATTAAATTTATTTCTATGAGAATCTCTCCGTTTTCTGTAAACTTTACAGCATTTCCAATGAGATTGATCAATACCTGGTTTATCTTTACTTCATCACCTAGCAAAAATTCCGGAATCTCTTTATCAATGTAATAAACCACTTCTATTCCTTTTCTGTGTGCATTTACAGAAAGCAGAGCAAGCAAACTGTTCATCATTTTTTCTAAACTAAAGTCTTTAATTTCCATTTCTATTTTTCCTGATTCCAGCTTAGATATATTTAGTATATCATTAATTATATCCAAAAGATGATTTGCAGATATTTGTATAAAATTCAAATAACTTTGTTGCTCTTCGTTTAGTTTGGTACCGGTAAGCAAGTCAGCCATACCTATTACTCCATTCATTGGTGTTCGTATTTCATGGCTCATATTTGCTAGAAATTCAGACTTCGCTTTACTAGCTTTTTCCGCGGCTTCTTTTGATTTTTTGAGATCTTTTTCATTTTGTTTTGTCTTTGTTATATCTTTTACCCATTCTACAAACATATCGCAATCTTCATCGCTTATAATCGGGATCACTTGCAACTCTACCCACACGCCTTCTGGAAGTTCTACTTGGGCATAAAATCTCTCTTTAGTCTTGATGACATTTTTAGCTTGACAATCCGGACATATTTTATCATAACCTCTATAGGTTTTGTAACATTTTGTATTCAAAATTTGTTTTTTCTTGTTAACAGCTCCAAATCCGTTCCAATTGCTGTAAATTATATTCATATCTTTATCTTGTATTGATATCATATCAGGAATCATTCGAAGCATTTCTTGAAACAATTTTTCATTTTTTATCAATTTTTGTTCGATAGCTTTCGTGTTTGTAATATCTCGAGCAGTTGCATATAAAATCTTATCCTTTGGTGAATATGCTCTCCACTCTATATATTTATATGATCTATCTTTACTTTTATACCTATTCACAAAATTTAAAATAGTTTTATCAGTATCAATTTTTTTTAGAATTTCCAATGTCCTTCTCATGTCATCAGGATGTACAAACTCCAAAATTTTTCGTTGTTCCAAATCATGTATACTATACCCCAGTACTTTTGACCATTCTCTATTCACTTTTATAAAGTTACCCTCTATATCTGCAATACAAAATAGATCCAATGTAGAATTAAAATAGTCTTCCAACTCATCTTTAGTTTGTTTTAAATTTATTTCAGCTTTTTTTCGTCTATGTGAGTTTATCATATAGAAAATTATTATCAAAAGCTGTACTATTCCGATTATAATTGCACTAATTTGAAACATTTTTCGCTGTTTATTTAAATGGTTTTGAATGTTAACCTCATTAGTTATATCTCGAATTATTCCAAAGACCGTGTTTGTCTTTTTATCATATTGTGCAATAGAATGGATCCAACGAATTTCGCCATCGCTACGTTTTATCTGAAATTTCACGTTATATGGTTTTTTATTGGCTATTAATTCATTCAAAGCTTTGTCTAATTTAGTCCTATATTTAGGAAGTGGGTATTGTTGAACCTGATCAATTGTAATGCTGTTGCCATCTATACCATAAATCAAGTCAGCGCCATCTGAAGTCTGCACAACAGCATCCTCTAAATTGAAAACCCAATGTCCGTAGCCAGCCAGTACTTCTGCTTCATGATGACGTGTACGTATCTTTCCGTAGCTGTTTTCCTCTCTCCCAAATGACATTTGACAAAATATTAGATTGGATATTGTAAATATAAATAAGTAAATAACTTTTTTAAAATCTATCTTCATCTCTTTTCCTCCGATCTTCAACTTCTATTAACAAGTATTAGTTCTTATTTTTCAAACTAAGTAGCATCACACCAACAATTATAATTCCAATAAAGATAAAAATGGATGGTAATAAATATATTTCGGATTTTAACTTCGCCTCCCATGGGTTTTCAAGTGCATAATATACTTTAATTTTTTTTCCAATTTTAGGTTTAGCGCTTGTAGATGATGAGGGACGAAAATTATAATTTTCCCCGTTTACCATATAGGAAATATCGGCTTTATACATGATTTTTTTTTCAGTCCTATCATTTGAATTAAAAGTAATTATTTCTGTATAATCTGTTATTTTCCCAAGAGTACTTCCACTATTTTTTAGATAGTTTTTATTTATATTACCTACATAAATACCAATACTAAATACGACTAATCCAAGCATTATTCCTATTATCCTTGCAAAATACAAAATAAAAGTTCTTCTATTATTTGTTTCTTTTTCCATTTTGCTCCCTCCCTATCTCTATTGTATAATTTAGGTTTATCTTCGAGCTAAACTAATACTCTCAATGAATTAAGTTCAAGTTTATTCTTAATAATTCTTCACTTTAATTATAACATAAAATTAAAAATTTTTCCTTTAAAAAATTCTTTTTTATTAATCTTTGTAATTTTTGTGTTTTTATAGTACAATGCAAACGTTAAGGAGGTGTCTTATGAAAAAAAATCATGATTTTAATGCCAAAATTTTAATAGCAAAATTTTTTATTACAGGTCTTGTTTGGATGGTATTTATCAGACTTGAAAAGATCTATAGACCGTTAATGCTTAGTTCGAAGACACAAAACAAACTTGAAAATTCTCAAGAAAGCCATATTGCACAGCAAAATATAGAATTCTTTTGGGACCTTATTGAGTATGTTTTAGTCTTCGTCACATTACTTATATTTATCACTGAAATAATTTATTTGGTTAAATTGTTAGTAAACAAAATAAAAGGAGGACATAATTAATGAAAAAAAGTATTTTATCAATTTTATTTATCAGCATTTTTCTTGTAGGCTGTATAAAACCCTATGATCAGGAGGAATTAGTCACAATTGAACCAAGTCAAACTGCTTTTTTGATACCACTTGCTGGAAACACAGAAAAATATCAAAATAGCTTTGACAGTATGGAGTTTTTAGAGAAAGCCAAAGTTCCGACTAAGAGAGTCAAAATAGCACATCAATGGTATAAAACAGGTAGATTTTATTGGCAGGGTAAATGGATCCGGGCAGAACGAATAATTATAGTAGAACGAAAACCTATCACTAGAGAGTGGACAGCACTATCTGAAACAGGTACTTCAAGTCAAAACCAAGGAATTGAAACAGAAAGTATCGGATCCATCGGGTTCATGATAGGTCTTGGGATTACTGCGCAAATAAATGAAAAAGATGCAGTAAGTTTTTTATACCGATACAACAATAAACCACTGTCTAGTATCATGGATGACGAAATACGAAATATGATAGAAAGTAAATTTAATGAAGAGTGTAGTAAAAGAAACTTACAAGATATTATGAAGTCAAAGGCTGAAATATTAAAAAATGTAAGAAATCATGTACTTCCTTATTTCAAAGAAAGAGGGATAACTATTACCAATTTAGGTTATAAAGGACAGTTTGAATATAGTGATGCAAAAATCCAATCAGCAATCAATAAAGAATTTATTGCTGATAAAGAAAAAATTGCTCAAGATAAAATCAATGAAATGGAAGTCGAAAAATCTAGAAAGCAAGCAGAAGCCAAAAGAGTTGCTCAAGAAGAGATCAACAAAATGCGTATTGATGAAGCTAAAGCCGAAGCTAAAGCAATGCAAATAAGAGAAAAAACATTGAAATTACAGATGGAATTAAAGAAAATAGAGCTGCAAGGAAAATTAATTGAAAAATGGAATGGCGAATATCCTAGAATCATGACTGGATCTGACAGTGGCCTTTTGCTACAGCTTCCAGCAGAATAGTATATAATATATTGTATGTCAAAACAAAAGGAGATACGCATTTTGCCCTGCGTATCTCCTTTTTTCTATAGATCGATAGGGAATTCATCATTAAAGTATTATCTTGTATCTCTTTAGAGTTTTTCTCCCACCAAACTCTCATTTGAAGATTTTTCATCTTTTCTATTTTGATCTATTGCGACAGTGTGTAAGCTCTCTTTATCGGCTTTTATCAGATTTTATCCGTGTCTAATTTTCTTTTTGTTTTTTTGACACGGATTACACAGATTTTAAGACCAAAAGAGTGATTCTCCACCCATATTCTGCACTTTAATTTCCTCTTCATAAAAGGAAATTCTAAACTCAAACTATAAATTTTGTTTGTACCATTCTCCAAAAGAAATATCACAATCCAGCGTTTTATATTCTTCCCATTTTTCAAGTAAAACTTTATATTTTGAGACTGTATCAAGTATAGTTTTTTTCAAATCTTTTATTGTGAGATCCTTTTTTCGTAAGTGTTCTGTCAGTATTTCTATTTTATTTAGTGATTTTTTAGCATTTGCCACTGTTCCGATAAATTTAGAATCAGAAATTTGGTGGACTTGATAAGTAATCTTACTAATCTCAAATCGAATTATTTCTAGAATAGAAATCGAATCTTCTTTGTTAATTTCATAAGCTTTTTCATAAAAATTTATATCTTGTTCTAAATATCCCAATCCTCTCAAGGAAATATCATTTTTACTCTCTTCATGAAGCCAGTCATAAAAAATATCAATAAGTAGTTTTTTTAGAGAATATGGTAATATATCGCTTAAATCTTGATTATTATAGCTTAATTTAGTTATTTCTTTTGCAATTTCCCTCTGTTCTAAATTATTTTGGCAATTTATAAAGTGTAACCAATCTTTTAAATCCTTGGCAGCATCTTTTTCTGCTCCTTTCTCTTTAGAGTAACAATAACTTGCAAAATATTTATAATCATCTTTCGTTATATAATAATCTGCAACTTCCTTTAGAGTTTTAAAACTATTTTCATTTGAATACTTCACAGCCAAAACCTCCCTTTTTTATATTTAAATACGTACTGTAAAAACTTATTCGCCTAAATACCAAAGTCAACTGTCTGTAGCCAAAATTTTCTAAAATTGCAAACATATATAATTTGCGTATATTATTATCAATGATTGATATCACTGCAAAAAATACTTATTTCAAAATTTATTTAGTCTGTTTTTCCTTCATTTAGTATATTGTCAAAATAATATTGATTTTTAAATTCTCCTAATAGCCATATATAGTATTTTTTATTACCTATTTTTTTTCAAGTCATAGTTATAATATGTTTTGATTCGTTATAAATTAACTTATCAATATTATAACATAAATTTTATGCTTTTTCACCAACTACTTCTTTCTTTTTTAAATTATGAATGCCAGCACCAACCTTAATATTACAATATACAAAAGTATTGACATTTTACATCGTTTTTTGTTATAATAAATCCTGAAAAGACTATTTATGCTTTTTAGAATTTATTATTTATGTAAACTTTTGCAGAGTTTTTGCAACTGTCTATTCTTAAAATTTATATTATGGAGGTGCATAATGGAATTAAAAAAAATGAGATCACAAGATACTTTTTC